>CAZHCX010000025.1:0-16794 GCA_964531445.1 uncultured Clostridium sp.
TAGATATAAGCATTTTGCTATCTCTTTTATTCTATTTTATTATTTATTAAACTACTTGTGTGTGTACTCCCACAACGTTTTCAGCGTTTTTATTCATTTGTACTTTCGACTCCTCATTTGTTTTTATGATAATAATATAGCATATTGAATTTTTATTTTCAATACTTTTGAATATTTTTTATCATTTTTGTACACTGTACTGTACAAAATTTACATTACATAAACACAACTTTCTGTATTTCCCCATTTTCAATCAACCCATAAATCTGCCTATTATTTTTAACATCTTCCATACACCTTCCATGCATTGTAAAAATGCCCTTAACACCTGAAAACAATGCATAATGAATAGCTTCAACATCATCCGAGCTACCAATCTCATCACACGCTATAATTTGTGGAGCCATAGTTCTAACTAGCATATGTATCCCAACATTTTTACTCACATTTTCAATAACATCAGTTCTAATCCCAACACTATTCTGCGAAATTCCCTTATACATTGCTGCAATTTCGCCTCTTTCATCAACAACACCACATGTCATACCCCTAAAATTTATTTCACTAATTCCATCACTTAATCTTCTAATAACATCCCTAAGTGCTGTTGTTTTTCCTTTTCCTGGAGGAGCAACAATTATAGTATTAAAAATTGTATTGTTTTCTATATCAATAATTTCTCTCAAAATTTTATTACCACAATTAATAATTTCTCTTGCAATTCTAAAATTTATACTTGATATGTATTTTACATTTATAATTTTTCCATTTTCAATAACACACGAACCAGTCAACCCTACTCTATGACCACCTCTAACAGTTATAAAACCTTCGCATATTTGATTTTTATATGCATATATAGAATTTTCACATAACCTCTCTAAAATCTGTAACAATTCTTCTTGCGTTGCATTATACTTTAGAACAATATCACTATCTCTTAATTTAATCATAATTGGTCTATTTGTCCTAATTCTAATTTCTTGCATCTCATTTATAATTTTATTGTTTTCCACAAAAACATTTAATAACATTTGATGAAGTTTATTGGGAAAATATCTTAAAATTTCTTCAATATCTCTCATATTTTACCTCTTTTTACTTCGAACTTTATATAATAAGAAGTTTTAAAATTTCAAACTATATAAAATTTGCTTTTGCATATATTATATTCATTAAATTGTATTTTTATTACAATTGTTGGATATAATAAAATGGGTGATAAAATTGAATAACAAATGGTGGACATTTTTAATTATAATAATTCTTGTTGGTTTATGTTTTGGAATTTTTTTATTAACCAAAAACAAGAAAAATGAACCTGTTGAAAATTATAGCGCCAATAGAACTTCTTTAGAATTTTCAGAAGAAAATATTGAACAAAATAATAAACTGAATAATATAACAAATAACTCAGAAAACGAAAATAACATAGCAGAAAACAATCAAATAAATATAACAACCGAACAAACTGAACAACCAAAAGAAGAAACGATATCTTCATTTTCAACAAAAATATATACACATGAAAAAGCAAGACAAAACAATGTAACTATAACCTGTTCAAAACTAAATGAAACAGTCATACCAAATGGTCAAACTTTTTCATTTTGCAATACTGTAGGAAAAGCAACAAAAGAACAAGGATATCAAGAAGCTGATATTTTTGATAAAGATGGTAATAAGAAAAAAGGGTTAGGTGGTGGAAATTGCCAAGTAAGTACAACGTTGTACAATGCCGTTTTAAGTGTTCCATCTCTTGAAGTTGTTGAAAGACACAAACACAGTAACAAAGTTCCTTATATTCAAACAGGTAAAGACGCTGCTGTCGCCTATGGTAGTTATGATTTTAAATTTAAAAATAACACTGGCTTTGATATAAAAATACTTGCTTCAAATACTGAAAATTCAGTAGATATTCGATTAATAAAACAATAAACCAATAGAGACAGTGATTATTTGGTTGATAATTTATCAATTATCATTTTTCAACCAAATAATCAACGTCCCCACTGGTTTATTTTTCTACTATAAATGCATTTGGTAAATATCTTTCACCCATTGGTGTAGATGTCTTATTTACTACTTTACCATTATAATACATTGTGGCAGATGACCCACCATCAAGATTTGCCGCATTATAAGCATCATATTTATTAAATATATTTTGTAGTTCCAATAAATTTGTACCTAAACTGTATCCAGGTTGTCTTCCATCTACTACAACAAAGATAAATGTTCCATCTTTTCTCTGTCCTATTGCCATTCTAGGATGAATTCCACCTGAACTTGAATTTGTAATTTGATTTTTTCCATTTACAATTATATATGGTCCAAATTCAACTGCCGATTCAATTCCAGCTTTCATTGCTTCGTTATATGTGTATTTCCCTAAAACCAATTTACTATCTGCAGAAAGTCCAATCAAGCTATATCTTGCAGATTTGCTTCCACTAATTAATTTTTTATTCATAATTACAGCATCACAAAGCACATTTCCTGATCCAACTCCACCTGCATCAGCAAAACCACCAGCATTAATTCCACCAATAGCATTTTTACTTTTTACTATTTCGCTTAATTTTGAACCTCTATTTGACTTTCTTCCATCTACTAATTTTACTTTTGATGCATCTGGAATAATCATTACATATCCAACATAATTTTTTCCTTTAATATTTTCAACTTTGATATCTTTTTTTGTTAATTCATGTTTTATATCATTTACTACAGGTATTTTTATCTCATTAGTATCAGAATTTTCGTCATTTTTTACCTCTAATTTATTTAAGATATCTTGAATTTCTTGATCTGATAAAAACCATGTTGCTAAATATTGATGTTTCATTGTTGACATTGCTGTTACAACCCAAAGTTCTTTATATTTTTGGAATAGTGTTGTTTTAAAAAATAATACAACAAATATAACAAATAATACAATTAAAGCAATCAAAATTTTAAAAATCAAAAATATTTTTTGTTTAACTGTTTTCTTTTTCTTACGTTTTTTCTTTCCTTTAGTATTAGTTCTTCTCTTTTTATTTTTAGCATGATTACCACCACTATTTTTCTTTTTAGCTGGTTTACGTACTACAACTTCATCATCAAAAACTTCTTCTGAATTAATTTCATAAGAATTTTCTTCATCTTCATGTAACTTATATTCATTATTTAATATCATATTTGTAACTGTGTCTAAATCTTTGTCTAACTTTTGCATTTTTTCTTACGTTATCTCCTTAATTTTTTATATATTTTATTCAATTCTGCTCCTAAAAATAATGAATAGAAACACGAATATGTCCACATCATTATAAGCATTAAAGCTGTTAAACTTCCATAAGTTATTGAAAATCCCTTAAAAATATCTAAATATCTAGAAAATATAAATGATATCAAGTTAAGTGCAATTGAACCAAATACTGCACCGGGAATTTGACTTTTAAAACTCACTTTATGTTTTGGCATAAATTTATACAAAAACAAAAATATTATAAATGTTATAAAAATAAATGTCAACTCTGTTAAAATTTGGGAAAATGCATTAAAATTTTCAAATCCTCCAAAATGACTTTGAACTATTGATTTAAAGCTATTTCCAAACACTAATAACAACATTCCAACCATTATAAGAACAACGAACATCAATGTCTCTAAAATGGACATAAATCTTAAATATAAATCAGATTTTTCCTTTTCGCCACGTATCCTATATATTGAATGTAATCCTTTTGACAAAGCAAATAATCCTTTTCCTGCAGACCATATTGTAAATATAATAGAAATTGAAATTGTTCCAATTGATTTTGAATACACTTCTCTTACTATTCCAATTACAAATTCGTTCATACTTGCAGGCACGATTTTTTGAATTACATCAAACAATGTCTGCTGTTCTATATTTGTATATTGTATTAAAGTTATCAATAAAACAACAAATGGTATAAACGATAAAATTGTATAGTATGAGCATTGTGCTGAATATTCACTAACATGGTCATCTGTTGTATTTGACAATACCTCTTGTATTGTTTGATAACTTCTACTTAATCTATTTTTTGTCATTATCAACATCTACCTCTTTTTTACTTTTTGCAATATTTTCTATTTTATTTTGAATATCTTGCTTTTGTTGCATTACATTTTCTTTTATTTTTTCTTGCTGTTCTTTTATTTGTACTTGAGTTTCTTTTATCCTAATTTTAATAGATTGAATTGTTGGATAAGCTTTTAATAATCTTCTATATAAAGCAGATTTTCCAGTAATAATTTCTTTAACTTTCTTTGTAATCTCTTCAGTATTATCAAGTTCTTTTCCTAATTGTTTTGTCGTTCTACCAACATAGCTAACTACATTTGTTGAAACAATGTTATCTATAACAAAAATTGTTAAAAATACTCCAAATAATATATTAAGAGCTACATCTGGCATTGCTTGAAGATATTTTAAGAAAAATGGGTTTGCAATATACATTATAAACATACCTAGCAATCCAAAAGGAATAATTGTATCTAAACAAACTCTTCCATTTATATTATATTTTTTTCTGCTATAATCCCACCATCTTGCATGAAATATTTTTTCCATAAGGTAGCTTGTTAAATATTCTAAGCTTCCACACAAGAAAATAGCCATTATAAATAATGCAATTGGATCATCTATATATTTTTTTAATAAAAATGTTATTAAAATTCCTCCACATCCATATATTGGGCATACTGGTCCTACTAAAAAGCCTCTGTTTATAAATCTTTTTAATTCAATTAATTTTCCTATTACTTCTAGACTCCATCCTAAAAATGAGTATATTAAAAATAACAAGAAATATATTCTTATATCAATTCCATAAATTATCATCTGTTTTTTCCTTTCATTTTCCATGTCCATTTGGGGACATTAAATTTCGATTCTATCTGTAAATTTATTTTTAACCAATTCTTTTAATAACTTATTTTCTTCATTTTCTAATTTTCTATCTTTATCAACAATTTTAATTGCAGCTTCCTGTGCTAATTTTAAAATTTCCATATCTGTAAATAAATTTGCTATTTTAAAGTCTGGAATTCCATGTTGCATTGTTCCAAAAAAATCTCCTGAGCCTCTTAACTCCAAATCTTTTTGTGATATTATAAATCCATCATTTGTTTCACACATTACTTTCATTCTCTCTTTTGTGTTTTTTCCATTTCCATTATATTTTAAAACACAATATGATTTATATTCTCCTCTTCCAACTCTTCCTCTTAGTTGATGTAATTGTGCTAATCCAAATCTTTGAGCATCTTCTATTACCATTATGCTTGCATTTGGAACGTCAACTCCAACCTCAATTACCGTTGTTGAAATCAAAATATCGATTTCTCCATTTTTAAATCTATTCATTATTTCATCTTTTTCTTTTGGTTTCATTTTTCCATGTATGTATTCAACTTTATAGTTTGAAAATGTTTCTTGTTGACATTTTTCATATAATGATACAACTGCTTTTAAATCTGTGTCCTCTTCTTCACTTTCTTCAACTAATGGACAGACTATATATGCTTGTCTTCCTTCATCAACTTGTTGTTTTATAAAATTATTTATTCTTTCTTCCATTCGTTTTGTAACTGCAAATGTTTCTATTGTTTTTCTATTTGGTGGCAACTCATCAATTATTGATATATCCAAATCTCCGTATAAAATCAATGCAAGTGTTCTTGGTATTGGCGTTGCTGACATTACTAAAACATCAGGATTTTGACCTTTTTCTGCTATTTTCGTTCTTTGCTTTACACCAAATCTGTGTTGTTCGTCTGTAACAACAAGTCCAAGATTTTTAAATTCAACATTTTCTTCTAACATTGCATGTGTTCCAATTAAAATATCAATTTTTCCATCTTTTAATCTGCTTAAAATATCTTCTTTTTTCTTTTTAGTGATTCCTGATATTAATAATTCGCATCTTACATCAAACTTATCTAACATTTTTTTAAAATTAATTAAATGTTGTGTCGCAAGTATTGCTGTTGGTGCTAGTACTGCAGCTTGATATCCAGATTTTACTGCTTTATATGCTGTTATCATTGCTACTGCTGTTTTACCAGATCCAACATCTCCTTGAAGCAGTCTGTTCATTGATTTTTCTGATTCCATATTTTCATCAATTTCTTGTAAAACTCTTGCTTGAGCTTTTGTTAATTTAAATGGTAGTGTATTTATAACATCAGACATTTTCGCATCTTTACTAAATACTATTCCTTTTTTGTCTGTTAAATTATTGTTTTTTAATTGAAGTAATGCAAGTTGTGTTGACAATAATTCTTCAAAAACTAATCTTCTTCTTGCTTTTTTAAAATCTTCAAATTCTTGTGGAAAGTGAATATTTTTTGTTGCATTGTTTATATCAATCAAATTATATTCTTTTAAAATATAATCTGGTAATGTTTCATTTAATTCTCCATCTACAACTTCTAAACCATTTTCAATTATTTTCCTTAAAGTATTTTGTGTTAAATTAAATGTTAATGGATAAATTGGAATTATTTTTCCCGTATTTTTAGAATCTTCTATTTCGTCAAAAACAGGTGAACTCATAGAAACTTTTCCATATAAAAATTCAATTTTTCCATAAAATCTATATCGTTTACCTGTTTGAAATTTTGACCTTAAATATGGTTGATTAAACCATGTTATTGTTGCTTGACCCGTTTCATCTCTAACAATCAATCTTTGAATAGTTCTTCCTTTGCTAATTCTTGAATCTATTAATCTTGAAACAGCAATTCCTTCAATTAAAGCAACTTCACCATTTGAGCATTCACATATATTTTTAGGTTTGCTTCTATCTTCGTATCCTCTTGGATAATATGATATCAAATCATTTAACGTAAATATTCCTATTTTATTTAATAGTTTTACCCTGTTGGGTCCTACTCCTTTTATAAATTTAACATCTTCTTTTAAATCCATCTTTTCTCCTAATTAACCGTACTTTTACTAATTTGAAATCAAGTCCATCACTACTTACTAATTTTAGTTGTATTCCATCAACTTCACCTTCAATTGCATCTTGAATTGAGTTTGCATGTAAATGTCCATAATAGCATCTTTTTACATTATACTTTTTCATAACTTCCATATATTTTGTATTCATATAACTTTTTGTAACTGGTGGATAATGCATAAATACAATCAATTCTTTGTCATCACCAAATTTTGATATTCCATCTTTTATAGAAAGCTCAAGTCTTGCAACTTCTCTTTGAGTCAAACGAATATCCTCTTGGTCCTCAGATAAAGTCCACCCTTTTGTTCCAACTAAAATTTTGTTATCAAATTCGTAACTGTTATTATACAAAAAATCAATATTTTCAAAATTATTTTCTTTTAAATATTTTCTCATACTTGTAACAGTTGTCCACCAATAATCGTGATTTCCTTTTAATAAAATCTTTTTACCTGGAAGATTGTTTATATATTCAAAATCTTTTGATGTTTCTTCTAAATATGTTGACCACGAAAAATCTCCTGGCAATACAACCAAGTCATTTTCATTTACTTTTGATATCCAATCAGCTTTTATTTTTTCTTCATAATCCTGCCAATTTTGTCCAAATATATTCATTGGCTTGTCTGTGTTAAATGATAAATGTAAGTCTGCAATTGTGTAAATTGCCATTTGATTTTCCTCCTTTCATTTTTGTCCATTTGGGGACGTTTCTTAAATGGACACTACAATTTCAAATTTGGTATTGCATTTAAATCTAATTCATCTCTTTTCCCATCAATAAAATTGTAATACCCTGCTGATGCAATCATTGCTGCATTATCAGTACACAACTTCAAATCTGGCATATATAATTCTACTTCTGAATCTTTTTCTTTTAATTTTAAAAATTCTTTTCTTATAAAGCTATTTGCTGAAACTCCACCTGCTAAAACTATAGTTTTTAATCCTATTTGTTTCATTGCTTTTTTTGTATTATCTAATAATGTTTCTGTTACCGTTTTTTCAAAACTTGCACATAAATCTGCTTTATTTATGTTTGGCGTTTTATGATGTAAATTTATTACTGCTGTTTTTATTCCACTGAAGCTAAAATCTAAATTATCAAAATGTGTTTTTGGTAATTCTATAGCATCAGGATTTCCTTTTTCTTCATTTACTAATTTATCTATTTTAGGTCCACCAGGATATCCAAGCCCTACAACTCTTGCTACTTTGTCAAATGCTTCTCCTATTGCATCATCTCTAGTTTTTCCTAAAACTTCAAATTCTGTATAGTTTTTTACATGTATTATTTGAGTGTTTCCTCCTGATGTCATTACACATAAAAATGGTGGTTTTAAATCAGGATATGTTATGTAATTTGCTGCAATATGACCTTGTATGTGGTTTACTCCAACTAATGGCTTATTTATTGCAAAGCTTAATGCTTTTGCATAAGAAAGTCCTACAAGCAATGCACCTACAAGCCCAGGTCCATAAGTCGGAGTTATTGCAGTTATATCATCAAATGTTACATTTGCTTCATCTAACGCCATTTTTGTTACTCTTGAAATTGCTTCAATATGATTTCTTGATGCAATTTCTGGCACTACTCCACCGTATTTTTCGTGTATTGGTATTTGTGTGTCTATTATATTTGATAATATTTCTCTTCCGTTTTTTACTACTGATACTGATGTTTCATCACAGCTTGATTCTATTCCTAATGTTAAAACGTCCATTTTTTTGCTCCTTCTATTTTTTTGTTTATAATTATTCATCAATCATTTACAATTTATAAATTATAATCCGAAAATTAATCTTCCTAAATTCAATATTACTGAAGTCACTCCATTTATTACTGGAGAAATTATTGTTCCCGCAAATCCTGTTACCCATAACATTACAAATGCAATATAAAAAATTTGCTCATTACTTACAAAAAATCCTTTTGCTTTTGCTGGTAACAATGGCATTATTATTTTTGAACCATCTAATGGTGGTAATGGTATTAAATTAAAAACACCCAATCCAACATTAATTGCAATAGTACTTGTTACTAACAAAATTATTACACTTCCAACTACTGAAGCTCTGAAGGCTAATCCTGCAAATTTATAAATCGCACAATATATTAGTGTAAAAATTAAGGCTAGTACAAAATTCATCAATGGTCCTGCAAGTGATACAATAGCTTCTCCTTTTTCCATTGATATCTTTCGTGTATAATTTCTAGGATTTACTTCAACTGGCTTTCCCCATCCAAATCCTGCTACTAATAATAGCATTGTTCCAACTGGATCTAAATGTGCTAATGGATTTAAACTAAGTCTTCCTTGATTTTTTGCTGTATCATCTCCTAGTTTGTATGCAGCATATCCATGTGCAAATTCGTGAAATGTAATCGCAATTAATACACCTGGTGCACTAACTAATAAGCTTATTAATTGTGATGGGTTTGATACATATTGCAATACTGCAATTCCAATCATAATTATTACAATTATCGAAATTGTTCTTTTATCTAAATTAAACATTATTTTTCCTCCAATCGTCTACGACCTTGTTATTATAACATATTTTCTAAAAGATTACACTATTTTAAGTGTATAAAATGGTAATTTTAACATAAAACTCTTGTTATAATTCAAACTGTTATTTTTGCAAGCTATCTAGAACTTCATCTAATTTCTTAACTGTTGCTTTTCCGTAAACTTCTCCATTTACTGTAAATACTGGCGCTAATCCACATGCACCAACACATCTAGTTTTGTCTATTGAAAACATTCCATCTTCTGTTGTTTCTCCAGGTCCAATTTTTAATCTTTCTTGAAGTCTGTCCAAGATTTTTTCTGAACCTTTAACATAACATGCTGTTCCAAGACATACTGATATTGTATATTTCCCCATTGGCTTTAGTGAGAATCTTGAATAAAATGTTATTACTCCGTAAATTTCTGCCATTGGTATTTTTAGAAATTCTGATAACATTTTTTGTGCTGTTTCTGGTATGTATCCAAATTTATCTTGTACTTCATTTAGTATTTGTATTAGATTGTCTTTATCTGGTAAATATATTTCAAACATTTTGTTCATGAATTCTTCGATTATTTTTTCTCCGCAGTTTTCTGCCATAATTCTACCTCCTATTTTATAGAATTTTTTATAATGGAATTATATCAAAACTGAAATTTTTATACAATGTTTTTTGGTGAATATCTTGTGAAAATTTTAAAATTTAAAATTAACATACGAGACTATATTTTAAAATTTAAAATGCGACAAAAAAGTCTGTGACCCTTGTCGCACTTTTGTCGCATTCCCAAATAATATTAATTTCATACAAACAAACTAAAAAAATTATAAACAAATGTAGTACACATACACAAAGCAACACCACAAACTGTAGGAATTGTAAAAGCCACAGCAGTCCATTTCCAGCTATTAGATTCCTTCTTAATAGTAAGCAAAGTAGTGGCACAAGGAAAATGAAAAACAGTAAACAACATCACATTTAAAGCAGTAAGCATAGTCCATCCATTTTGAATCAAAATTTGACCAACTTGAACCGTATCCTCTATATTTACAAGTGTTCCACCTTTTAAATAACACATCAAAATAATTGGAAGTATAATTTCATTTGCCGGCATTCCTAAAATAAATGCTGTCAAAATATATCCATCTAACCCCATCAATTTCGCAAAAGGATTCAAGAAATTTGCAATAATTGAAAGCAAGCTCTGTCCATCAATTCCAACATTTGCTAATATCCAAATCACAAGTCCTGCAGGCGCTGCAACTGACACCGCTCTTCCCAACACAAATAATGTTCTGTCAAATATTGAACGTACTAAAATTTTTCCAAATTGAGGCTTTCTATATGGTGGCAATTCTAAAACTAATGATGATGGCATTCCTTTTAAAATTGTTTTGGATAAAACATTTGATACAATTAATGTCATTATAATTCCTAATAATATTACAACAATTACTGCAATTGTCGATAATAATGATGATATTGCACCATTTCCAGCAGCATACGCACCTGCTATAAAAATTGTTGCAATTGAAATTAAAAATGGAAAACGTCCATTACACGGAACCATATTATTTGTTAAAATTGCAATCAATCTTTCTCTTGGTGAATCAATAATTCTACAACCTGTTACACCACATGCATTACAGCCAAACCCCATGCACATTGTTATCATTTGTTTTCCGCTACAACAAGCCTTTTTGAAAAATCCATCCATATTAAATGCAATTCTTGGCAAATATCCCAAATCTTCCAGAATTGTAAACAATGGAAAAAATATTGCCATTGGCGGAAGCATTACTGCAATAATCCACGTAAGTGTTTGATAAATTCCGTCTATCAGCATATTTGAGAGCCAACTCGGACAATGTATTAAATTTGTAAATTTTATAAGTATTTCTTTAAACCAATTAAAAACACAAAATAAGGCTTCAGTTGGATAATTTGCACCAACTATAGTTATCCAAAAAATTAATCCTAAAAATAAAATCATAATTGGAATTCCAAATTTTTTTGATGTCAATATTTTATCAACTTTTCTATCTCTAGAACTATAATTAATATTTTCATATGTACAAACCTTTTGAGAAACACTTTCAGCTTTCTCAACAATTTCTGAAACAATCTTATCTTTAAAATTATTTTGTGTTACTCCTTTTTCTTTAAGAGTTTTTCTTACTTCTTTGAGTGATTCCTTTAACTCTTCATTTTCAAAATTTATTTTTAAATGTTCTTGAATTGAATCAAGAATTTTTTTCTCTCCATCAATTAATTTTATTGAAATCCATCTACTTTTTGGAACATTGTAAATTTCCTTTACTTTTTGTTCTAATATAGAAATATTGCTCTCGATAATTTCATTATATTTAATATACTTAGGATTTGATTTTATCTTTTTAATACAAAGTTTATATATAACATCTTTTAGATTTTCTAGCGTTTTCTTATCTCTTGCCGTTGTTCCAACGACTGGGACTCCTAAAATTTCTTCTAATTTTTTTAAATCTATTTTTATTTTTTTCTTTTTAGCTTCATCAAGCAAATTAACACAAACAATTATATTTTTTGTAATCTCCATAATTTGAAAAACAAAATTTAAATTTCTTTCCAAACATGTGCTATCCACAACAATTAAAGTAACATCAGGATTTCCAAAGCAAATGTAATCTCTTGCAATTTCTTCCTCTTCTGAATTTGACATTATAGAATATGTACCAGGAATATCAACAAATAAAAAGTTTCTATCCTTTATTGTAGCTTCTCCAGTTGCATTTGCAACAGTTTTACCTGTCCAATTTCCGGTATGTTGATGCATTCCTGTTAAACTATTAAAAATTGTTGATTTTCCAACATTGGGGTTTCCTGCTAAAGCCACAGTATAATTATTAGCCAAATTATCACCACCTTAAATTTTATATTTAATTATATGATTTTAATTTAAAATGGTGACAAAACTATCAAAAAAATGGCATCCAAATCGAAAAGAAAGAGAATAAGGATATTACACCTTGTTCTCTTCTAACAGGGATTTTAAGAAACGTCCCTCAATCCCTTTTCCAAAACTAATGTCTGTTAATGATTTTCTGAACATAATCAAACTTCATGTTCTCTTTCTCTAACTTCCACATAGTTTTGAATTTAATTCTCTTGGCACCAATGTTGTATAATACCTGTTCTGTTAACTCATTTATGTCTTTCATAACTGCTTCATCCTGATCATACGAATGTACAACCATATAAACATTCGGAGTAAAATCAAATATATAATGGTTATCCATCATTACCCATAAAATTCCTCCGACAATAATGTCTTCCAACAGGTTGTATCCTCCTGATAATGGAGAAATTTCACGTAATTTAACAACATCAAATGCCATTCTTATATCCCGCTTCTCAGTAGAATATGTTGGGTCAAAATTAAATCTAATCTGACCGATTAATTTTTCTTTATCCCGATCATAAATATCAAGATAAATTGTTGGAATCTTGCCTTCCATCCTGTCAATTGCTGCTACCTTAAAAAATGCTTTACCACTATGCTGTAACATAGGCCATTTCCTCCTTAAATTTGAATAAATTTTTTATTACTGATAAATTATATCATTAATTTTATGTAAAGTCAATTTTATTTTGTATTTTTTTATTATTAGGGATTAGGGGACGTTCCTTAAAATCCCTTTTTACGGGGATTAGGGGACAGTCCTTTGTAGGAGTGTCCCTCGTTCCCTTCTAGTAGGGATTTTAAGGAACGTCCCCTAATCCCTATATTCCGCATTCTTTTCCTTTTCCATTGCGTAACATTTCATAGAAATCTTCTATATTTGCCTCTTTTCCGTTTTTTCCAAATCTAAATTCTCCTAAGTTGTTTCTAAAGTGTTTTCTTTCAATATTTTTTGCTATTACATTTTCTCTTTTATCAAGTAATTTTCGTATTAATTCTATCTTTTCTTCTAATGGTATTTCTGTTATTTTGACAACTTCTTTATCATTTAAACATACAGATACATTTCCCTGTGGCGTTATTCTTAATTTATGGCACGATCCACATGGATATTTCCATGAAAACATTGCTAGTATTCCAACTGTTATTTCATCATTTATTCTATAATATCTCATTGATGGATTGTCACCTTGTATTTTTGTTCTAGGTATTTCTACTGCACTTCCAAATTGTTCTAATTCTGTCAAAATATTTTTTTCTGTTATGTATTCATTAACCCAAAATTTTTGTCCGTCTTTTTCTAATTGATTTGGATTGCATGGGAAGAATTGTAGAAATCTTACAATGATTCTTTCTTTTCCATATTTTTTATTTTTTTCAATTGCAAATTTAACAAAGTCTTGTACCTCTTTTATATTATCATTCATTACCACCATATTAATTTTTATTAAACAATCTGTTATTTCTAACATCTTATCTATCCCATTTAAAACTCTGTCTAATGCATCTATTCCTACTATATTCTTAAATTTTTCTTTATCCATTGTGTCTAAACTTATATTTATTCTGCTTATCCCACTTTCTTTTAAGTCATTTGCTTTTTCAGCAAGAAAGAATCCGTTTGTTGTCATTGATTGTTCTTCATATCCTAATTGTTTTGCGTATTTCATAAAGTCACATGTTGTTTTTTTGAATAATGGTTCTCCACCTGTCCAATGCACTCTTTTTACACCATTTTTATATGCCGCTTCTAGTATCTCTTTTATATCTGTGTCGCTCATGTCATTTGAATGACAATTATGTGAATTACAATACTTACATTTGAAATTACAGTTTGATGTTATTCCAAATCTTAAATGCCAATTTTCCATAAAATCCCTCCCTTAATTTTAAAATTAAATTTATATAAAAATTTAATCTCGCTCTTTATCTTCGTGTTTATTATCTTCGGGTGAATTATCTTCAAGCAAATTATCCATTATGACTTGCTTTTTTTCATCTTTTAATATAAAATCAATGTTACTCTTTTCTAACTCTTCTTTCATAAATTCTGATAAAAATAATACTACATCATCAACTGCATCTGAAGGATCAGATTTATGTATTGCATTAAGAAAAAAAACTTTACCATTTAAATTAATTATATCGTCCTTTGGACTAAATTGATATCTTATTGTTTCTTTATCACACTGACTTCCTAATGGCTTTTTACCACAGATTTTAATTAAGTCTTGTACAGCATTTCGACCTGAAACAATCCCCATACAAGCCTTACCATCTTTTAAAAATTCTGTATTCATGTTTTTGAATTGAATATTTTCTTCATTTTTATATAACTTATCCAAAAGTCTTTCATCCAAAACAATATCCCTTGTAAACAATATATTCAACTTTTTACTAATTATATCTAAAATTTCGTTTTTATCTTCATAAGCACATGGCTTTATCATAAACAAACTGTATTCCATTAAATCACCTATTATTCATGGATTAATTTATCTAATGATTTTTGTGTAAAACTTTTTAGTTTATCAAAATCATTTTTTATCATTTGAATTATTTTGTTTCTTGTTTCATAAGCCATATCAAACTCTTCTTTTGATATTAAATCTCTTTTTAGTGCTTCATCTAATTCGTCTTCATCTAATGTATAATATTCACCATTTGGCAATGCTATGACATCTAAATATAAATCTTCATTATATGGAATTCCTGAATCATACTTACAACTGTATCTATTAATGTCAAAATACCATTGTAATAAATTCCAGCTCTCATCAAACATTACTGTCATACTGTATTTTTCTTTAATTGGAAAATACGTCATAATCTTAAAATCTTTTGCAATTACTAATTCAGATTTTCCATTTGGTCTTAAAGATTCAAAATTCTTTTTTAAATCCTCTATTTCTATTAATGAAATTTTTCCACTGAATTCTCCATCTGTTATATCCATCATTTTAAACTTCTTTTTTAATATATTTTTATCCGTTTTTCTATCTGCATAATTTAATTTCATATCATCTCTCCTTTAACATTTTCATTAATATTTTATAATCCTGTTCTACATCTTTTCGTACATCATCAAATTCTATTTTATCCCAACTTCTTTGCAATTTATTTATAATACCATCCGCTCCTTCATCAATCTGACAATTTCTTCTTCCATACCAGGCATAAAAAAAAGTTAGTGGGTGTTTTATGTGTGCTACTGCATCTGCTGTTGCAACAATTTTTTCTTCTATATTGTTTCTTTTAAACTCTGATGAACCTCTGTGTTTTTTTATACAATTTTTAATTTGTTCAATCTTTTCTTTTTCTATGTTATATTTTGATAAAAAATTTTCCGTATATTCTGCTCCTGTTATATGATGATTTTTTCTTTCTCCTGTTATTTTAGTTATATCATGCATATATGATGCAATTTCAACAACTTGTATATCAGCATTTAATTTTACAGCCATTTTATTTGCTTCTTCCACTACTGGATTTATATGATATTTAACTCTGTCATCTAAACAAATTTCATCTAACAGTTTTTTTATATCATTGATAATTTTTTTGTATTCATTTTCCTCTATTTGAGACAATTTATCACCACCTATATATTTTGTAGGGATTGAGGGACGTTCCTTAAAATCCCTTTTTACGGGGATTAGGGGACAGTCCTTTGTAGGAGTGTCCCTCGTTCCCTTCTAGCAGGGATTTTAAGGAACGTCCCTCAATCCCTATACGTATTCTCTCAAAAGACCTTTATATTCAACTTTTTTGTTTGGCACATCACCAAAATTTTCTGGTCTTACTAATTCTGGTAAATTATTTTCAATCTCAGCTTTATCCAATAAATGTTTTACAAATTCTGCACAATAAAATGATTGATTTGCTCTTATTTTTATTTTGAATCCTACTGCAAATAATCCTAATATATTAAACTTGTATTTTTCTTTTAATTCTTGTATCTTTTCAATTTCTTCAGCTATAATTTTATATTGCTCTTCTGTTATTTCTATTGAATATATTTTTGCTTTTGTTTTTGGAAATCTGTTAAATGTACCTGCATATATACTTTCATGTACAAATCCTCCCCAAAATGGGTTATATGGATTTAATCTTCCAAAGCTGTACATACGCTTTAGCTCTTTGTCTAGTGATATCGAAACATGTGCATATTCATCTTTTGTAAATATTTTTATTATTTTTGATAATACAGTTCCTGTGTCAGTTTGTATTATGTATATTTTTTTCATTTTTTCCCCTTTTGATTTTGATTATATTAAAATATATTAACATATTAGTATATTTATGTCTAGATATATTATTAGTTTGTATATTAATTTAGACACAAAAAA
>CAZHCX010000026.1:0-13685 GCA_964531445.1 uncultured Clostridium sp.
CTTCAAAATCTGCTTTACTGTATGTCTCCATAAAGTATCCTCTGTTGTCTCCAAATACTGTTGGTTCAATAATGCATACGCCTTCAATTGATGTATCTGTTCTTTTAAATTTTCCCATATCTTTCACTCTTTCGTTTTTTATTTTTATAATTGAAATTTAATTCTAAGGAGTGTCCCCTAATCCCTTCAAAAAGGGATTTTAAAGACCGTCCCTTAATCCCTATTTTCCTTCTGATAAAGCTTTTAAATATTTTCCATAGTCTGTTTTCATATATTGATCTGCTAAGTTTGATAATTGCTCAGCTGTTATCCATTTGTTTTGGAACGCTATTTCTTCTGGGCAACATACTTGCATTCCTTGTCTTTTTTCTATTGTTTGAACAAAGCTTGCTGTTTCTATTAATGCATCATGTGTTCCTGTGTCAAACCATGTCATTCCTCTTCCAAAAGTTTCTACATATAATTGATTTCTTTTCATATATTCTTCATTTACAGATGTTATTTCTAATTCTCCTCTTGCTGATGGTTGTACATTTTTTGCTATTTCTATAACATCATTTGTGTAGAAATACAATCCTGGTACTGCATAATTTGATTTTGGATTTTGAGGTTTTTCTTCTATTGATATTGCTTTTCCTGTTTCGTCCATTTCAACAACACCATAAGCTCTTGGGTCTTTTACTTGATATCCAAATATTGTTGATTCGTTTTCTCTTTCATTTGCTCTTCTTAACATTTCTGATAGGTGTGATCCATAGAACATGTTGTCTCCTAGAATCATTGCAACATTGTCTTCTCCTATAAAGTCTTCTCCTATTATAAATGCTTCTGCTAATCCATTTGGTTTATCTTGAATTTTATATTCAAATTTCATTCCCCAGTGTGATCCATCTCCTAATAGTACTTTAAATGTTTCTGAATCTCTTGGTGTTGTTATTATAAGAACTTCTCTTATTCCTGCTTCCATTAGTACTGATAATGGATAGTAAATCATTGGTTTGTCATATACTGGCATTATTTGTTTTGATATTGCATGTGTTAATGGATATAGTCTTGTTCCACTTCCTCCTGCTAATATTATTCCTTTTCTATTTTTCATTTTTTCCTCCTAAATGGTCAATAAGAACCATCCCTATTGACATTTTTTTGCTTCTTCTAAATATCTTTTTAATCCGTCTTTCCATTCTGGAACATTTATACCTTGTTCTAACAATTTGTTTTTTGAAAGTTGTGAGTTGAATGGTCTTTTTGCTTGTGTTATTTTCATCATTTCTATGTATTCTTCTGTTGTTACAGGATTTACTTTGCATTCTATTTCTTGTTCTGCAAGTATTTCTTTTGTAAATTCATACCATGTTGTGTATCCTTGGTTTGTTGCATGGTATACACCATAAGGTATTTGTTTTTGTATTGCACTATAAATTATTTCTGTTAAATCTTTTGCATATGTTGGACTTCCGTGTTGGTCTGCTACTACATTTATTTCATCTCTTGTTTGTCCTAATTTTGTCATTGTTTTTACAAAATTATTTCCTCCAATTCCATAAAGCCATGCTGTTCTAAAGATGTAGTATTCATCCATGTTGTTTTCTATTCCTTCTTCACCATGTAATTTTGTTTTTCCATATACTGTTACTGGTTCTTTTGGATCATCTTCTTTGAAGTCTTTTGATATGTCTAAATCTCCTCCAAATACATAGTCTGTAGATATATGTACTAATTTTGCACCAACTGATTTTGCTGCTTTTGCAAGATTTGTTGGCCCATCTCCGTTTATTTTATCTGCTAATTCATAGCAATCTTCTGCTTTATCAACTGCTGTAAATGCTGCGCAGTTAATTATGTATTCTGGTTTTAGGTCATTTACAAAATCAAATACTGCTTTTTCATCAGTTATGTCTAATTCTGCAACATCTGTAAGTGTTATTTCATTTCCTTTTGCAAATTTCTCTCTTACTTCTTTTGCAAGCATTCCATTTGCACCTGTAATTAAAATTTTCATAATTTAACCTTCTTTCTCTTCTGAATTGTTTTCCTTATAATCAATGCAATACTTTTTATATAGTTGTTTTACATTTTTCTTAGTTAACACATCATTTATACCATAAATACTAACTTGTGTAAAGAGATCTGTTATTAAATTTTCAACTTGGTCATTTACTAAAGTTTTATCTCTTTCATTTACCCAGTAGTCTAATTCATATTCTTTAGTCCATTCTTTGCCTTTATATATTATTCCTGCTGCAAGTTTGTCGCATAACATTTCTGCTACATATTTATATGGTATAATTGGTGTTTTGTCTGGTGCACTTAAATCTACCCAATAGTCTGTATGATGCTTATTTCTTCCTTTATGATGTAGCCATGCTTCAGAATATCCTTTATCTAGTTTGCAATCTACAATTGGTGAGTGCTTCCCTGAAACGTATTTTACACCTTCCCAGAATTCTGTTGGTGAATATTTGGAAAGGTCATGAACAAAGCCTCTCCATGGTTCACCAACTCTGCAACATAATTTAAATACTACCCATCTATGTCTTGTTACTACACTAAAATGTTTTACTATATTTTTTAAGTTCATTTGTTTCATCAACCTTCTACTATAATTTTATTGTAACTCTTATTCTTTAATAGAACTTTTTCTTATTATTCTTCTGTATTTTCTGTGTCTTCGCTTCCTTTTGATTCTTCTTCGTTTGATGTTTCTTCTTTTTCATCATCTTCTTTTTCTAAAACTTCTACTTCTTTTACTTCAGTTTCATTTTCTTCTACGCATTCTTCTTTTTCTTCAACCATTTCTTGTTCAGCTCCGCACTCTGGACAGAATTTTACATCCTTGTCCATTTCTGTATAGCATTTAGGACATTGTTTTTTGTCTTTTAAACTTAAACATTTTTTTAATATTGATTCAATTTCATCACTTAAGCAATCAATTTTTGTACAAGCTTCTTCTAACTTTTCATTTATATCTTCTTTTTCTTCTCTTACATGGTTTTCATATACTGTTTTTCCTATTTCTGAATAAATGCTGTTAATTTCAGATTTAAGTTCTCCCATTTTCATTTTTAATTTAGCTTCTTTTGCTAATTTTCCAGTTTTATCAGCTGTTACCTTGTATGCTTCACTTGCTTTTTTTCCAATTTTATTTAAAATATCCATTTTAATTCCTCCCTTTGCCAAATATATTCTTTTTGGCTTTTTATAAATATTATTCCATTAATTATAAACTTTATTCTTTAAGCGTTTAAACGACTTTTATTCATGCTTTCTTTCTCTTGTCATCAAATCGTTTACTGCTTTTTGTGGATCTAAGTTTTCATATAGCACTTTGTATACTGTTTCAACTATTGGCATTTCTACGTTATTTATTTTTGAAAGTTCATAAGCAACTTCTATATTATCAATACTTTCAATTACCATTCCTACTTCTTTTTTCACTTCATCTAACGGCATTCCTTGCCCTACCAAATATCCAGCTTTTCTGTTTCTACTGTGTTCGCTTAAACAAGTTACAATTAAATCTCCTAAACCACTAAGTCCATAAAATGTTTCTTGTTTTCCACCTAGCTTTATACCGAGTCTTGTAATTTCTTTTAAACCTCTTGTAATTAGTGCTGCAAAGCTATTATCTCCAAGTCCTATTCCTGCCGCAGCTCCTGCACAAAAAGCTATTATGTTTTTCAAAGCTCCTCCAAGTTCTACTCCTTTTACATCATCTGATGTATAAATTCTCATTTTTTCTGATATAAATGTTTCTTGAACTTCTTTGATTATTTCAGGATGCTTTGATGCTACTACTAATGCTGTTGGAATTGCGATTGAAACTTCTTCTGCATGACTAGGTCCAGATAAAACTCCAACTTTTGCTTCTGGCATTTCTTCCAAAATAACTTCATCAAGTGTTTTTAAAGATTCTTTTTCGAATCCTTTTCCGCATATTATTATTGGTCTATTTTCAACCAAATTTTTATATTGTCTAAAAATATTTCTTGTAAATTTCGAAGGTGTAACATGTATTATAAAGTCTGTATCTTTTATTACTTCTTCAAAATCTGTTGAACAATAAATATTGTCTGGTAATGTTAGTCCTGGTAAGAATTTGCATTTTTTTTCGTTATTTATTATGTCTCTTTCTTCTTCCATAAAAGACCAGATTTTAACATTGTTTCCTACGCTTGCTAAGTGTACGCCAAGGGCAACTCCCCAGCTTCCACTCCCTATGATTGCTATATTTTTCATTTTAATTTCCCTTCTTTTGTTAATAATATCTTTCTTCTGCAATTTTAACAGTAATGAAATTTTTAATATATTATTCTTCCTTTTTTGATTTAAAACTAAGTTTGTTTTCAGTTCCACTTAAAATTCTTTTTATATTTTCTCTATGATTATATAGTACTATTACAGCTAATATTAAACTATAAACAAAATACACATTTCCGTGTTTTCCTTCTGTTAGTATTGTATAATGATTATTTATAAATAGTGTTAATACCGGAAATAATACCGCAGCCCCACATGAACCTAATGAAACCATTCTTGTTAGTGCCATTAATACTAACGCAAATACTAAGCAAATTAAACCAATTTGCCAATTACTCATTAATAAAACTCCAAGTGATGTTGCTACTCCTTTTCCACCTTTAAATTGAAAAAATACTGGAAAAGTATGTCCAATTACAACACAAATTCCTGCAATCTGTAATAATAATTCTTTGTCTACTTTTTTTATTATTGCTCCTACTATAATTGCAATTAAAATTGCAACTACCCCTTTTAAGATATCACATAATAATGTTAATGCAGCGGCTTTTTTCCCAACAGAACGTAACATATTTGTACTTCCTGCATTTCCACTGCCTTTTTCTCTTACATCAAATCCAGCCATTTTTTTACTAAGTATGACTGAAAAATTAACACTTCCAATTAAATATGCAATTACTGCAACTATTATATAGCTTGCCATTTAATATCACTTCCTTAAACATCTTTTTCATTTTTTTCTCTTGCAATTATTCTTACAGGCGTACCCTCTAAGCCAAATTCTTTTCTAATTTGATTTACTAGGTATCTTTGATAAGAAAAATGGAATAATTCTTTGTTATTTACAAAAATAACAAATGTTGGTGGCTTTGTTGAAGCCTGTGTTCCATAATATATTTTTAATCTTTTTCCTTTATCTGTTGGTGGTTGAACAATTGCTATTGCTTCATTTATTACTTGGTTTAATACTGATGTTGAAACTCTTAACGCATTTTGTTTTGCAACATTGTTTATCATTTCAAATAATTTTTCTACTCTTTGACCAGTTTTTGCTGATATAAAAATCATTGGTGCATAAGATAAATATGATAATTTGTTATAAACTTCTTTTTTGTATTTTTCTAATGTTCCTGTTGTTTTTTCATATTCATCCCATTTATTTATAACTATTATTACACCTTTACCAGCTTCATGTGCTTCCCCTGCAATCTTTGCATCTTGGTCTGTAACGCCATCATTTGCATCAATCATCATCAAACATACATCTGCTCTTTCTATTGCAAGCAAACTTCTTTGAACACTATATTTTTCAATTGATTCATTTACTTTGCTGTGTTTTCTAATTCCAGCTGTATCAATCAAAACATATTTACCATGTTCATTTTCGAATTGAGAGTCTATTGCATCTCTTGTTGTTCCTGCAATATTACTAACTATTGTTCTTTTTTCACCTAATATTTTATTTATAAGTGATGATTTTCCAACGTTTGGTTTTCCTATAACTGCAACTTTTATTATTTCTTCATCATCTTCTGATGCATCTTTTTCTGGAAAATGTTCATAAATTGCATCTAAAACATCTCCTATTCCTAAAGCATTTGTTGCTGAAATTGGATACGGATCTCCTATTCCTAAATTATAAAATTCATAAGCTTCTTGACTATCTTTTTCAAAATTATCTGCTTTGTTGCATACTAATACAACTGGTTTCTTTGATTTTTTAAGCATCAAAGCAATTTCTTTATCTGCAGCTGTAACACCTTGTCTAATATCTGTTAAAAATATTATAACATCAGCCATTGCTACTGCTAAGTTCGCTTGTTCTCTCATTTGAGAAATAATTATATCTTCTGATTCGGGCTCAATTCCACCTGTATCAACAAGTGTAAAATTTCTGCCTCTCCAGTTTGTTTCTGCATATATTCTGTCTCTTGTAACACCTGGTGTGTCTTGCACTATTGATATTCTACTTCCTGCTAAATAATTGAAAAATGTTGATTTTCCTACATTTGGTTTTCCAATTATTGCTACTATTGGTTTTGACATTTTTTACCTCACTTTCTTAATATCGGTTAAGGGTATTTTAAGGAGTGTCCCTTAATCCCCGCAAAAAGGGATTTTTAGGAACGTCCCTCAATCCCTATCTGCCGCCTCCGCCGCCTCCGGCCTCCGCCGAAACCGCCGCCTCCAGAGAATCCTCCTCCGGAACCTGAACCTGATGAATATGCTGATGATATTGATGAACTTATTGCGTTAGAAAAACTTGAGCTAAAGTTTGTTGTCATCATCATTCTCATACATGAATATGTTGCAAAATCATTTGTCATTTCTTCAAAATTTGGATATACAATTTTTAATTGTTTTATTACTTTGTCTGCAATTCCAAATGCTGTTGCATATACTAAGTATTTTTCCCAAATTACTAATTCTGGAACTTCTCTTTTATCTAGCATTGAGAAGTTCATCATAAATTTCTTTAACCCTTTCCATTGCGCTTTTGAATCTACACCTTTTTGAGTTAATACATTTATTCTTTTGGCTATTTTACCTGTTATAACAGCATTATAAATAAATATAATTGCTGGTATTGTTAAAAACATAAATGTAAAGCAAATTGAAAATATTGTCGCAACAATATACATTGATTGTTTTTCCTTGTATTTTTTATATAATTTTTCATTATCATTATCTAATATTTTTTCATTAACCAATTGTGTTTTTGCAGAACTTGCAACTCTTAAAATTAAACTTTCTATATTTGTTGGATGATTTGTTATATATTTTTCTAATTCTTTAAGGGTTATAACATTATCACTATTTTTGCATGCTGCTAAAATAAATTTTAATATTAATTTCTCATCAGTTTTTAAATTCTCTCCATCTTGTTTTAAAACTTTAATGTTTACATTATTTTTCTTTGTTCCTTCTTGATTTAGCTCTATGTATCCTTTTAATGCTAAATCTAGCATTGTTGCTGAAAATATTTTCCCAAAATACGTTTGATTACTAATATCATAATAGTCATTAATAATCAAACTCGCTTCTCCTGGTGTTGCATTTTCATCTGGTATTTCTCTAAAATATTCATAATCAACTGTTGGTTTATATTTATTTAATTCTTTTAACGTCTTCTTATATTTTATTGCTTTTTTTGTATATATAAAAATCAAGAGTGCATTAACACCAAAAAATACTATTTTAATAATACGACCAATATTTTTCTCTATCCATTCTTGTCTTGCTCTTTCCTCATTTGCTTTGTCTGCCCATTCTGTCTCTTCGCTAATTGCTGTTTCTAAAATATTTCTATTTTTTACTCTTTTTGTATTTATTATTTGATTACTTGGAAATAATGTTCTAACTTCTACATAAGTTCCACTTCTAAATTTATTTAATTCAAATTCTATTTTATTTGTTCCTGTTGCATATATTGTTCCATTTAGAGCTTTTGTATGACCCCAGACTTTTATATCATCTTGGTTTGATACATTTTCTGGCAAATAAATTGTTCCTGTTATTTTATTTGCATCAACTTCAAAATCTCTTCCAACAAATTGCCAATATAATTCAGCATAATCATTGTATTTTGTAATTGCATCATTTACAGTATATGAAATTTCATATTGTCTTATTGCTGACTTGTTTTCTAGACTAACTCCCCATCCAATTTCAAAATCACCATCACTATTTTCTGTTCCATAATAATGATTTTTTGGTGCGTTATATGACCAGGCATCATCTTGAATAAAATATGTTTCTTGACCATCTGTTATTTCTTTTACAGAAACATCATCAATTCCAGAATATTTACTGCTATCTGTTTCAAAAGTCTTATATAAAGTATTTGTATCGTTTATGCTTATATCCCATATTTCTTTGACATTCATACTTCCATCACTGTTTATTCGAGCTATAAAATCCAAATTATTTAAATTCAAACTTCCAGCTTTTGAGTTCACTGATGTAAACAAAATTATAGCCGTTGTTATTAAAATTACATATAAAAATTTTTTCTTAATTTCCATATCTTTTTCTCCTTATTTTTACTATCCATATTTTACTATAATGTGTCTTAAATTGCAAGGAAAAAATTGCATTTAGTTCCGTTTTGTGGTACATTATATAAAAAAATGAAAAGGAATGATTTTTATGGCATTTGACGGAATTGTAACAAAAGCAATTACAACAGAATTAGCTGAACTTAATGGTTCAAGAATAGATAAAGTTTTCCAACCTAATAAAAACGAAATTATGCTAGGTATGTATTTAAATAAAACAAATTATGCATTAGACATTTGTATAGATTCACAAAATTGCAGAATAAATTTAACAACAAACTCAAAACCTAACCCTCAAGTAGCACCTAATTTTTGTATGTTACTTAGAAAAAATTTAATAGGTTTAAAACTAAAAAGTATTCATTCTATTGATTTAGAACGCTTAATAATATTAGAGTTTGAAGGTTTTGATGAATTTGATGACATTGTTTCTAAAAAAATGATTGTTGAACTTATGGGACGTCATAGTAATATAATTTTGCTTGATGAAACAAACGTTATTATTGATAGTTTAAGACATATAAAAGAAATTGATGAAAATTATAGAGACATTTTACCACATACAAAATATCAATTACCAACTTCAAACAAAAAAAATTTTCTAGAAATCAATAATTTCGAAGAATTTAAGAATAATCTAAATTTATCGGATTTACAAACCTTACCAAATGAAATTTCTAATACTTATAATGGAATTTCAAAAAGTTTTATATCTGCCATTATTAACAAATTAGGATTTGATGAATTGAATGATTCTAATTTATTAAAAATTTACGAATATATCAAATCAACTATTAATAATATTGGAACAGAAAATTTAAATTTTGAAAAAATAATAAATAATAAAGGTATTGAAAAAGATTACTTTTTAGCATCCTCTATTTCTAAAAATGATTCAAATTTAAAAAACAATTTAAAACTAGAATCTACTTTTATTTTAAACTTTTTTATTGATGATTTCTATTATAAAAAAGAAACATCAGAGAAATTTACAAATTACAGAAATGCATTACTAAAGCTAATTTTAGATACATTAAAAAAATACAACAAAAGACTTTCTAATATCAACGAAAAATTACATGAATGTGATGATATGGAAAAATATAGAATTTACGGTGAACTAATCACTTCAAATCTTTATAAAATTCCGAATAAAAACGTTGAATTTGTAGAACTAGAAAATTATTATGATAATTATAACTTGTTAAAAATCAAATTAGACAAACGTTTTTCACCAAGTATAAACGCAAAAAGATTTTTTAAAAAATATTCAAAATTAAAAAACGCACTAGAAATTGTTTCTAAACAAAAGCAGGAAACATTAGAAGAATTAGACTATATTCAAAGTGTTGTATACGAACTCGAAAACTCTTCAAACTTAGACGACCTTGCTTTGATTTTTGAAGAAATATCAGAAAATGATATATTTAAAGAAAAAACTTCTAAAACTTTAAAAACATCATCTTCTAAAAACAAAATTAAAAAATCAAAACTAACAAAAAACAAAGAAGTTTCATTTAATCCTATAAAATATAAGATTGATGAATATACAATTTTAGTTGGAAGAAACAACAAAGAAAACGACTATTTAACATTAAAATACGCAAACAAATCAGATATATGGTTTCATACAAAAGATTTCCACGGAAGTCATACTATTTTAAAAATAGATAATAATCTACCATATCCAAATGAAACAATCTTAATCGAAGTAGCAAAACTAGCAGCAAAACACAGCAAAGCAAAAAATTCATCAAGTGTGCCAGTTGATTACTGCGAAGTAAAATACGTAAAAAAACCATCCGGAGCAAGACCTGGAATGGTTATCTATACACACAATAAAACTTTAAATGTTACTCCATAAAAAGGGATTAAGGGACGTTCCTTAAAATCCCTTTTAGGAGGGATTTTGAGGAACGTCCCTAAATCCCTTCTGCTATTAAATCATAATTATTTACATCAATTATTTTACAATCAACAAAAGTATTTATAACCTTATTTTCATCATGCTTTTTATCATTTTTAATATATACAAGTCCATCTTCTTCTGGTACATCTTGCATTGTTCTTCCGACAAAATATTTTCCATCAAAAGACATATCTTCTACTAAAACTGTATATATTTTACCAATTTTCTTTTTCAAGTTTTCTAATGATATTTCAGCTTGCATACTCATAATTTTGTTGTATCTTGATTTTTTAGTATTTCCATGTACTTGTTCTGGAAGTTTTGCCGCAGGTGTTCCTTCTTCTTTTGAGTACATAAATGTTCCTAATCTATCAAATTTTGTTTTTTCTACAAATTCCATTAATTCGTCAAAATTTTCTTGTGTTTCTCCTGGGAAACCTACTATTAAACTTGTTCTCAATGTTACATCTGGTATTTGTTCTCTAATATTTTTTATTATGTTAGTGATGTTTTCTTTACTTGTTTTTCTGTTCATTTTCTTTAAAATTGAATTGGATATATGTTGAATTGGAATATCAAAATAATTTGCAATTTTGTCATTTTTAGCTACTGTTTCTATTAATTTTTCTGTTATTCCTTCTGGGTATGAGTATAAGAAACGTATCCATTCTATTCCATCTATTTTACAAAGTTCTTCTAATAATTCTGGAAGTTTCCCTTCACCATATATATCAACACCATATTTTGTTGTGTCTTGAGCTATTACTATTAATTCTTTAATTCCCTTTTTAGCTAGCATTTTTGCTTCTTCTATAATCTCTTCCATCTTTCTACTTACAAATGGACCTCTTATATATGGAATTGCACAATATGTACATTTATTGCTACATCCTTCTCCAATTTTTAAGTATGCATAATTTTTTCCAGTTGTTACAACTCTTTCCATAAATTCATTATATGTAGGCATTGGAAGTGGTGGTATTTTTGTAATTTTATCACTTGTTTTTGTTTCTGTATCTTCTACTATATCTCTTTTTATTAAGTCATCAATTTTTTCCCATAGTTTGTCATATTCATCTATTCTTATAAATAAATCAACTTCCGGTATTGCTTTTTTTAACTCTCCAAAATATCTTTGAACCAAACATCCCATTACTATTAAATATTTGCATCTTTTTTTCTTGTATTCAGCCATTTCTAGTATTGTGTTTACTGCTTCTTCTCTTGCAGATCCTATAAACCCACATGTGTTTACTACAAGAATATCTGCTTCTTGTGGATTGTTTACTATTTTATAATTATTATCTTTAAATAATCCTATTGCTACTTCTGTATCTATTAAATTCTTGCTACATCCTAGTGATATAAATCCTACGTTCATTTACTAATTCCTTTCTTTTTTATAACCTCTGGTACAAAATGGACATTATTCTTTATGACTACAAATATGTTTTCTTGTTAATTCCATTAAATCTAGTTTGGTAAATCCTTCTATTTGCGTCTTTGTTCTATCTTTTTTTAGATTTTCTTGAAGGAGATTTTGAATTTTTTTCTTATTTTCAACATTTTGCATATCAATATAATCAATTATAATTATTCCACCAATATCTCTTAGTCTAATTTGTTTTGCTATTTCTATTGTTGCTTCTTCGTTTACTTTCAAAACTGTTTGTTCAGCACTTTTTGTTCCTGTATATTTACCAGTATTTACATCAATTGCTGTTAATGCTTCTGTTTTATCTATTGTTATAAAACCTCCACATTTAAGCCATATTTTTCTATTTGCTATTTTTGAGATTTCTTTTTTTACATCATATAATTCTGTTATATCTTTACCTTCATTTAATTCTATTTTGGTGTTATTTATATAGTTATTTTCTTGTTGATATTTAGATATTTCTTCATATTCGTTTTTATCATTTAAGATAATTTTTTGTATACTATTTTCTGGTAAATCTAAAATCATTTTTTCTACAATGTTTTCAGATTTTGAAATCAACTTAGGTTCTTTTCCTTTTTGTTTTTGATATTTTTCTTGTATTTTATTCCATTTGTTTTCTACATTTTTTATGTCTTCTATTATTTCTTGTTCTTTTCCCTCAGCTGATGTTCTAATTACCGCTCCATTTCCTTTACTTAGATTTTCTTTTACAAGTTTTATTAATCTTTCTTGTTCTTTTTTATCTTCTATTTTTTGAGAAATAGTTACTATATCAGTATTTGGCATTAAAGCTATGTATTTACTTGGCAAATTTATATGTGTTGATATTCTTGCACCTTTTTGAACATTACTATCTTTTTTTACTTGAACAAGTAGTTTATCTCCTGGTTTTATCACATTTTTTATATCAATACTTTCATCTGCTTTTTCTTTTTTTTCATCTATTTTTGGTAATAAATCTTTTAAATGTATAAAACTATTTTTTTCTGTTCCAATATCTACAAATGCTGATTGCATTCCTTTTACAATATCTTTTACTATTCCTAAATAAATATTTCCTTCGTTTCTATATGTTTTTTCATCTTCTAAATAGTACTCTATTAATTTTCCATTTTCTATAAGTGCTATTTCTTTTTGTTTTTCTTGCTTATTTATTAATATTTCAAACATTTTGCCTATCCTCTCTTAAACTACTTAATTATATTTGTTCATTGCTTTATCGATTCCGTTTTTTATTATTTCCTCTACAGCTTCTGCCGCTTTAGCTGTTCCTTCTTGTAAGATTTTTTGTTCATCCTCAGGAACTTTTCCTATAACATAATTAATCATATCATTTTTAAATTCCGGTTGTCCTATTCCTACTCTAACTCTTCCAAAGCTTGTTGTCTTTAAACATTCCACAACTGATTTCATTCCATTATGAGAGCCTGGACCTCCTTGTTTTCTTATTCTTATTTTTCCTTTTTCTGTATCAATATCGTCATATATTATTATGATTTTTTCTGGTTCTATTTTATAAAAATCAACCATTTCTTTTATTGATTCTCCACTTAAGTTCATATACGTTTGTGGTTTTAATAATATTACTTTTTCACCTTGTATTATTGTTTGTTCATATAAGCCTTTGAATTTACTTTTGTTTACTTCAACATTTTGTTTTTGTGCTATTTTGTTTATTGTATCAAATCCCATGTTGTGTCTTGTGTTTTTATATTCATTTTCTGGATTTCCCAATCCTACTACTAAATACATTTTTATCTTTCCTTTTCTTTTTTAGGTTATTTTTTTCTAAATTTACCGAACAACCCTTTTGATTTACGTTTTTTCTTTACTATTTTTTCTTCAACATCATCATATTCATATTCATCATCATCTTCATATTCGTCGTCATCTTCTTCATCATCATATTCATCATCTTCGTATTCGTCGTCATCTTCATCTTCTTCGTACTCGTCATCTTCGTATTCATCATCTTCGTATTCATCATCTTCGTATTCGTCTTCTTCGTACTCATCAT
>CAZHCX010000026.1:13785-16117 GCA_964531445.1 uncultured Clostridium sp.
TATTCATCATCTTCGTATTCATCATCTTCGTATTCGTCTTCTTCGTACTCATCATATTTGTCATCTTCATCATATTCGTCTTCAAATTCTTCGTAATCATCTTCATTATATTCGTCATCATCAAATTCATCAATATATTCGATATCATTTTCACGTGATTTTTCGCCAAATATGTCAACATTTTCATTTTCTTGTCCAGATTCTTCTAACTTAAACTCTGACAAATCTTTTTCGAATTTTTCTGACACTTCGTTTTGGAAAACTTGATAAATATTTTTAATTTCTTCTATTCTCCAATAATTAGAATTTATAATTGTTCCAGTTTTAACTCTAATATTGTTAATTTCTTCTTCAAAACTTCTTTCTTTTTCTTCTATATTTTTTAAGTATTCTTTATTGTATAATTCTTTATAAGCTTTCTTTGTTGCTTTGTTTGATGTTTCTCTTAAAATCAGTTCATACAAATTGTTGAATTGTTCCATATCTAAATCTATATTTTTACATGTTTCTTCCATTGCTTGTTTATGTGCTTTTGCACCATTAATTGCAGCAATTCTTTCATTGTCTAAAAAACTTACAATATATAATTTCTGTGCTTTTAAAAATCTAAGTTTTACCCCAACATCTCTAAAAGTTTTCTTATACTTGTCAAGTTTTATATCATCTCCATTTAATTCAGTAATTAGTCTTCTCATTTTGTCAAATACAGCAATATAGCATTCTGCTTCTTTTTTTGCTATTTCATTTCTTATATTTACAGCTTTTTCTATAACATTTTTATCAAATGGAACTCTTTCATCTTTACCATTGTTAATCATAATTTCTTTTAAATCTTGCTTGTGTATTTCGTCATCTTCTGAATTTTGGAAATTTTTTATTTCTTTAACAAGATTAATGTCTATTGCTTTTATATCATTTGTACATTTTTCTATTAAATATAAATGATTTTTTTCTTCTGTTCTTCTATTTCTTGAATTTTTGTTTCTTTCTTTTTGCTTTTCACTAAATTTTGTTAGTGTTTCTATAAAAGATTTTCTTAGTTCTATTAATCTATTATTATTTTTTTCTAAATTTTGTTCTAATTTATTTAATTTTTTTTCTATTAATTCTGGTTCTTCATCTAGGCTGTCAAATAGTTGGTTTCTCTCTTCTTCAAACTCTATATTAGCTTTATTTAGCCTTTTTTCTTCTTTTTGTATATCTCTTATTTCATTTGCAGTTTCATCAAATTCAGTTATTACTTTGTCTTCTTCTTCTAAGATTGATTGATAACTATGTATTTCTTCAATTATTTCTTTGTAATCTTTGTATATTGTTTTTAAATTTGTTTTTTTATCAAATCCAAAAATATTATTATAATATCTTTCTAAAATAATTGCACTTCTTTCATACATAACAGAGTCCCCCTATTAAATAATAATTTTGTATATTTTATCATCTTTGACAGAAAATGACAAGTAATTACTTAAAATTACCTGCCATTTTATTTCAAAAATATTACAAAATTATGTGCAATTTTGAGATATTTTAATATTCTTCTATTTTTATTTGAATTTTGTCTTCAATTCCATATTTTTTTTCTACTTCAAGTTTCGTTATTTGATTATCATCTTTAAAAGCAATCCTGTTCATACTGTCTAGGACTATTTTTACAATATTGTCTATATCTGGTTTTTTTGTAGGACTAATTTGATTATCTAACATTAATGAAATTTCTGATTTTTTTGTTGTTTTTGGAATTGAAAAATATGCCACAATACTTACTTTTGCTCTTCCCTCAACAGCTTTAAATCTTGGATATTTTAATAAAAAATACTGTTCTATTAGCGTTTCATAATCCTTTGTTTTTGTTGGAGTATAAACAGTTCCTGTGTATGAATTAAGTCTAGGTCTTGCTTTTCCTACTACTTTTCCTGGTACTTCAAATTCGTATATCATTTTTATCATGCACAATCAATTTAATTCTAATAAAAATTGATTTTTTCCTCCATTTAAATTCTTAGGCTTTGTTTTGTGATCCAAATACATCAACCATTTTATGTTTTACTATTTCTTTAATCAATTCTCTTGCTTCTCCTAAATATTTTCTTGGATCAAATACATTTGGATTTTCCGCAAATGTTTTTCTAATTCCAGCTGTCATTGCTAATCTTAAGTCAGTATCAACATTTATTTTTGATACACCTGATATACTTGCCTCGTGTAATATTTCATCTGGTACACCTTTAGCTCCTGGAATATCTCCACCGAATTCATTACACATATTTACTAATTCTGGTATTACTGTTGAAGCTCCATGTAGTACTATTGGAGTATTTGGTATTTTTTCTTT
>CAZHCX010000027.1:0-15980 GCA_964531445.1 uncultured Clostridium sp.
ATTTTATTATTTGCAACCTCCGAACCACCATTTTCATTGGCTTAAAGCAAAGTTAAGCAAAAAATAAAGCACCTAAATTTTAGGGACTATATATAGGATTCTCTTTAACTTTTACTTTATATTTTTATAATTCTATATGTTCATCAACATACAACCATATAATATGGTGTGCTGAGCGTAGACATCTAAGCTTTGTATCTCACTCATCTCAACACTTTAAAACAATTTTTCAAAATTCTTTTATATGTTTCCGTACTCCATATCTAAAACTACCTTAACATGAATTTCAGAATTTTGCACTTTTTCTAGTCCAAATCGACCTCTTTTATGAAATATTATCGTATCTTGAAAGCTAGTAAATTCAGCCACTACAGGTTGTCTTTCAATGTCATCAACGCACAACACTCCACATGATGTGTAAACGGAAATAAATCCACTGGCTGAATTTTCTTTATATCGTAAATCTCTTCAAATTTAGCCAAATCTCTAACTAAAGTAGCAGGATTACAGCTAATATAAACAAACCTATCAGGCTTAATCTTCAAAATATTATCTATAGACTTATTATCTAATCCTCTTCTTGGAGGATCAACCATAACGACATCAGGAATAATCATTTTATGATTAATCAAATCATCCAAAACAATTTCCGTATCACCCGCAATAAATTCAGCATTATCAATTGAATTTAACTCAGCATTTTCCTTTGCATCCTCAATAGCCTGTTCAACTATTTCAACACCATAAACTTTTTTTGCATACTTAGCCATAAACAACGAAATAGTACCAATGCCACAATACAAATCAAAAACAGTGTCATCTTTAGTTATTTTTGCAGCTTCAACTCCAATATTATAAAGTTTTTCAGCTTGCACTGGATTTACTTGATAAAATGAAAGTGGTGATATTTTAAATGTATATTCTCCCAAAACATCAGTTATATAACCATCTCCATAAATATTAATATTTTCTCTTCCAAGTATTACATTTGTATTTTTTGTATTTATATTTTTTACAATTGTTTTAATATTAGAAAATTTATCTAGTAAAAATTTAGCAAGTTCATTTTCCTTTGGAATTTTTTTACCATTTATTACAAGAACACACATTACCTCATCTGTTCTTATACCAACTTTTATAACAATATGTCTTAGCAAACCTTTTCCTGTTTTCTCATTATAAACCGGAATGTTATTTTCTTTAATAAAATCAATTATTGCATTTGAAATATCCTCTGTAATTGGTTTTTGAATCATACAATTTTGCATAGGTATAATTTCATGACTTCTTTGTGCAAACACTCCAAAAACAGGCTCTCCATCTTTATTTATACCTACTGGATATTGTGCCTTATTTCTATAATTAAGTGGATTTTCCATTCCTATTGTTGGATTAACATCTATACTATTTTTCAAAGTTTTATTAACTAAAGATTGAACGGCATTTTGTTTCATTTTAAGAGTCTCTTCATATTTTATATGTCTTAAATTACAGCCTCCACATCTTTTATATGTACTACAATCATACATTTGTCTAACATCAGACTTTTCAATTATTTCAATAATTTTTCCAAAAGCATGTGATGTTAAAACCTTAACTATTAAAACTTTTATTTTTTCACCTTTAATTGCTCCAGGAATAAAAATTGTAAAATTATCAATTTTAGCAATCCCTTCTCCTTCAAAACCATTATCAATTATATCAACTATATATTCTTTGTTTTTTTCAACAGGTATATTCTTTTTCATATATTACTCCTAACAGGGATTGAGGGACGGTCCTTAAATTCCCTCCTAGAAGGGAAAAAGGGACACTCCTTCGAAAAGGACTGTCCCCGAATCCCTGAAAAAAGGGATTTTAAGGAACGTCCCTCAATCCCTAATTTTTTATTCTTCCCAGTTATGATAAATTTCTGATACGTCGTCTAGTTCTTCAAGTCTTTCTATTAATCTTTCCATTTTTTCAGAATCTTTTTCGTCTAGTTTAACTGTTGTTGTTGGTACCATTTGTACTGATGCTTCTAAGAATTCTAGACCTGCTTCTTCTAATTTTTCGCTTACTGCTCCAAAATCAGATGGGTCTGTTGTTATTTCATATATTTCTTCTTCAGCTGAGAAGTCTTCTGCTCCAGCGTCTAATGCTAACATCATTATATCATCTTCTGACATTTCTGTTGATGCTTTTTCTATTACTATTACACCTTTTTTATTAAACATATATGATACGCATCCTGTTGTTCCTAGATTACCACCAGCTTTTGAAAATACGTGTCTTACGTCTGCAGCTGTTCTGTTTTTGTTGTCTGTTGCTGCTTCAACAATTAGCGCTACTCCACATGGTCCATATCCTTCGTATGTCATTTCTTCGTAGTTTTCTGTGCTTGTTGATGCTTTTTTGATTGCATTGTTTATTGTGTCGTTTGGCATGTTTGCTGCTTTACATTTTGCTATTACTGCTTTTAGTTTTGAGTTTCCTGCTGGGTCTGCTCCTCCTTCTTTTGTTGCTATTAATAATTCTCTTCCTAATTTTGTGAATATTTTTCCTCTTGCTGCGTCTGCCTTTCCTTTTTTGGCTTGTATATTATGCCATTTACTATGTCCTGACATCTTAATTCCTCCATTCTATTTTTTCGTTCATTTCTATATAACTTCAAATATTATAGCACATTATTTTTAGTTTGTGTAGTATTTAGTTAAATTTTTTAAGTATTGTTCTGTTTTCTACATTCAAATTGCAAATAAGAATATTTAAAGAAAATTTAATGAATTTTTCTTCTTTGTACATTATAGTTTATTTTAGCATTCCAACTTGCTGGAATAAACCTATGAAATATTCTTACAAGCTTAATTTGTAATCCTGGTACTATATAAAATTTTCCTTTAAGCAATTTATTCATTGTATATTTTGCAACATACTCACTTGATAAACCTTTTAAGTCAAACTCAACATTTGCAACTTTATTAAAATTTGTATTTACTGGTCCCGGGCATAAAATACTTATTTGAACTTTTGATTTATCTTTTCTTAATTCTTCTCTTATTGATTCTGATAATTTTACCACATAATTTTTAGTTGCATAATATGTGGCCATTAATGGCCCTGGCATAAATCCTGCAATTGATGCCACATTTAAAATTATGCCTGAATCTTTTTCTTTCATATTTTTTAGATATAACTTTGTTAATACATGGTATGCAATAATATTTGTTTGAATCATCTGTATTTCTTTGTCTAAATCTGTTTCCCAAAATTTTCCGCAATCACCAAATCCAGCATTATTTATTAGTATATCAATATCTTTGTGTTTCTCATATAATTCTTTACAATTTTCTACATTTGATAAGTCCAAACTTACAATTTCAATATTAGTAGTTAATTCTTGCTTAAGTTGCTGTAATTTATTTTCGTCTCTTGCTACTAGAATCAAATCATAACCTTTTTTACTTAATTCTCTTGCAACATCTCTTCCTATTCCTGAAGATGCGCCTGTTATTAATGCTTTCATATTTGTTTTCCTTTCATTGTCAAATGGGACTACCTTTTTTGGCAATCCCATTCAACATAATGTCAACCAATTAATCAACGTCCCCATTGGTTTATTTTATGCATAATGATACTATATATCCTGTTGCTTGTCTTCCGATATAACTGGTTTCACCACCGGTCTCCACGTCCTTGATTAAAAATACCTGCGTCTTGTGTGCTTTTTTGAAAATCCATTCCTGCTGCTATTCCTCCTCTTATTACAAAAGGATAATTTATTGAAGAGTAGTATGAAACATCTCTTCTCCACGCTCTGTCTTTTTCTGGATCAGTGCTGTTATATACTTCTTCTGATGCATCTCCTATAATTGAAACTCTTCCTACTTTAAAATCTCTAGTTCCTGTTGTTGTATCATTTGTATATACATTTATATATTTTTTATTTTCTGGATTACTTTCTAGTGCTTTATACATTGAGTTTCCTCTTGTTTTTACTGCATAGGTTTTTGGTGATGAATTAATTGCTGCTACGTATTCTCTAAGTGCTCCAGACATATCGTATACTCCATATTCATTTCCTGTAGTATTTGCTTGTTCCTCCATTTGGAGTAAGTCCTTCTTGTCTTGAATAATTATACCATTTATTTTTGTCAAATATACTACTTCCTTCAGTTATTTCCTCTCCATTTTCCCAATATACTGCTTTCATACTTCCATCATTTGATAATTTGGGCTCGTTTGGTGTTTCAGAAATATTATTAGTGTTTCCTTGTAAAAATGAAACTTCTATTATTCCTGCTGCTCTTGTAACATTTGTTACTAATTCATCTGATTCTTTTAATTCTTTAAAATTTTCTTGATTATTTTCTCCTGTTTTTAATATCATTTCATTTATTTTATTATTTTCATCATTTTGTGCTTTTTCATATTGATCTTTACTTTTTGTTGCCTGCTTTAGAATTCCTCTTTCTCCTAATGTTGTTGTAATTATTATCCCGTGCCAATATCATTAAAATTATTATTGTTATAATTAATGAAACCATTGTTATTCCTGATTTCTCTTTTAATTTAAACTTTTTCATAATGGCCTCCTTTTTTTCTTTGGTTTTACTTATTGAGATTATATCAATATTATTTTTTTTATGCAATTGTTTTTATTATTTTTACACTTAAATCTTCAGAAATTCCTTCTCCTTTATTAGGATATACAGATGAATAAGCAACATCAATCGTAAATAAAACAACTAAAATAATACACATAAATTTCTTTATATTTGGTTTTATTTTTTTGTATAGTTCATCTAAAAGCGGAGCTAATAAATATGTAAAACCAAGTCCTCCTATTGCAAAAAATAGTAATCCTTCTAAGCAAACTCTTCCATTTATATTTAAAAACATTCCTGTGTAATCCCAATAGCTTACATGCTTAAAAACATCCAAATATAAAGAAGTTCCGTATTCTACAATTCCACAAGATATAAATGATGCAATAAATAATTTTTTAGGATTATTTCTAAATCTTTTTAATAAAAATAAAATTAATACTCCACCACTACCGTAAATTGGTAACCATGGGCCATGTAGTGCACCTCTATTTACAAGTTGACCTTCGCTTACTAACATTAAAATAACTTCCCATATCCATCCACATATTGAAAATGTAAAAAATAATAAAATATAAGTAGAAAATGTGTAATTTTTATTGTAATCTAATTTAGAAATAAATCTATATTTTTCTTTTTTTATTATTATTTCAGGATATTCTCTATCAACTTTTTCAGGTATGTCTAAATCAAAATCATTTAAAATTTCTTTATTTGATTCATTTAATTTTTCATTTCTAATAAACATATATGCTTCTGCATAAATACATTCTTTGTATATATCAGAATAAAATATTTTACTTATATTTAATGTTATACCGTCTAGAATTTTCCATCCAATTAACGATACATCTAATTTAAACAATTGCCATTTGTATCCATAAGACATTTCTTTTGATAATTTAAATGCATCCTTTAAACTAATTTCCGGATTTTCAGCTAAAATAAATGGTATAAGTTTATATTCATAATTTTTTATAAATCCACCTACAATAGTTAAGTCCCAAAGAATTTGTCTAACATTTTTTACAAATAAAATATATGCTATATGTCTATTTTTTCTAACTTTGTACGTATATAAAATCTGTTGAATTTTTGTATTGTTATATCTTCTTTTTTCAAGAAAATATCTATTTTTTCCAACATCTATTGTGTTTATACAAATAATTGTAAATGCTGCAACAGCAATGTTTGAAACTATAATTAATACACCAACACTTATTTTTTCTTGAAATACCATTATATTTATAGCATTTCCTATTCCAAAAAATAATGAACCACTTTTTGTAATTTCATTAAAAACAGTTGATAAAATTCCTTTTGTATATTTACCTTTAATTTTTTCGTCAACTTTAATAGCTGTATCTTGTTCTAATATTTCTTTTATAATTTGATCATTAGATTTTTTTTCATTATTTGCAAATATTTGTTGTACTTTTTGATCTTTTAATCCTTCATTTAAGATAATTTTTGAATTATATGTTATTCCTCCAAATAGTAATATAGAGGCTATAAATGCTACTATTACATTACGTAAATAATGTATTTTTACTGTTTTTCTTGCTTCTTTTTTTAGCTCTTTTCTATTTATATCTTTCATAGCTATTCTCCCTTTTATTTATATTAATGGGACTTTTGTCACATTTTAACTTTATACATTAAACAAAATTGCCATATACCCAAAATACATTGCAAAATAAATCATACCATTAATTCTGCTCATTTGTTTTTTAGGTGGTATATGTGGGAATAAAGCTAATAGTGTTGTTGCTACTAACAATATTGATAAATCTATATTGTATATTGGATTAAATGTTATTGGCTGTATAAATGATGTTACACCAATTATTAACAGGAAGTTAAATAAATTTGATCCTATAATATTTCCTATTGCAATATCACTATTTCCCTTTATTGCAGCTGTAACACTTGTTACTAATTCTGGTAAACTTGTACCAATTGCCAAAATAGTTATACTTATAATTTTTTCGCTTAAATTAAAATGTCTTGCAACTTCTACAGCATTATTTACTGTAAAATCTCCACCAAATTTTAATGCTATAATTCCTAAAATTATATATATTATATTCTTTAAAGTACTATTTTTCTTATTATCACTCTTGACTTTTTCTTTATTGGCTTTTGCCTCAATTTCTATTTCATGTTTTTGTTCTTTCCTTGCCATTGCTATTGTATAAATTATAAATAAAACAAGTATTGCTAATAAAATTATACTTTCAACCTTTGAGATAGAATTTTTTGTATTGCAAAAGCTCATAAATAATACTGTTACTGCAAAACAAAATGGTATTTCATATTTTATTGTTTCCTCTTCAAATTGTACCGGTTTTAGTATTGCTGATAATCCTAATATAAGCAACAAATTACATATATTGCTTCCTATAACATTTCCTATTGCCATATCTGAATGGCCTTCTAATGCTGATGTTGTACTAACAAATAATTCAGGTAGTGATGTACCAATTGATACAATTGTTAATCCAATTATTATTTCTGGCAAGTGAAATTTTTTTGCTATTCCACTCGCCCCATCAACTAATACATCTGCACCTGTAATTAGCAGCACAAAACCTATTATAATTAACAAAATATTTGTAAACATATATAACCTTCCTTTTTAATTATTTACTTTTGTACATTTTAAATATGTCTTTTACACTCATTTTAGTACCATAATTAAGGATTGCATTAGAATAGATCTTGATTGCAACTTTTGCTACTATCGCGATTGTAACCAATAAAATAACAATTGATAATAATACATCACTCGTTTTTGCAAGACCCATCATAATTCTAAATGGCATACAAAATGGTGATGATATTGGCAATAATGATGCTACTAAATTCAAATCACTTGTTGGATTCATCATTGTAAAATATGAAAGATAAAATCCTATTACTGCTAATATTGCAACTGGTCCATTTGCTGATTGAATATCTTCTGGTTTGCTTACTGTTGAACCTGTTAAAGCATATAACAATGCATACATAAAATATCCTAATATAAAATAAATTATTGTTATTATTCCCAAATATGCAGTAATGTTTGACATATCAAATACATTATTTAAAAGTTCTGCATCTAAGAAGCATTTTGCACTAATTATCGCTGTTGCAACAATTATAATTAATTGAATTAATCCAACTATTCCAATACCTATTGTTTTTCCTAATACAATTGTTTTTGGTGTTGTTGATGTTACAAGCGTTTCCATTATTTTTGATGTTTTTTCTGTTGTTATTGATGACGAAACTTGATATGCACAGAAGTATATTGCATAGAATAATACAATCGACATAATCATCATTACTAATACATTTCCATGTGCTTCGTCTTCTCCAGTTTGTTCTAAGGAAAATTCAAAATTTGGAGTTATAGATTGTAATTGTTCTTGTGTTAATCCTAATTTATTTATTTGGATATTAGTATACAAAGAATTTATTGCAGAAATTATATTTTCCGGAACTCCAGACATCATTGTTGTGTCTTTTACTATATATCTAATTTTCACATTATTTGATTCTCTTTCCACTATAATTGCAGAATCAATATCTTCATTTTCAATTTTTTCTTTTATTTGATCGTAATTATCGTTTGTAAATTCAATTTCATAATCTGTATCAATTTGTTTTATAGCCTCAAGACTACCTTCAAATATATTTTCAGAATCTACTATTAATAATTTATCTTGTGAATTATCTTCACCTTTAATTGCCTTTATGATGTTTGGAACGTTCATTCCTACAACAATCATTACAAGTATTAATAATGTTGAGATTATAAATGATTTTCTACTTACCATTTCTTTTATTGTAAATTTTATTACTGTTAAAATATCTTTCATATTACTCACCTACCTTTTCAATAAAAATATCATTTAAAGTAGGCTTCATAATTTCAAATTTATCTACTTTAATATTATTGTTAACTAATTTTCTTAATAATTCATCAGCTTTTTTCTCATCATCAAGTTTTATTATGTAATTGAAGTTTGCTTCATTTTCAATTTTTAACCCTATTTCATTTATGTAATTTGTTATATCTTGTTTCACATTTACTTTAACTCTATTTGATGGATAAGATTCTTTAATTTCTTTTAAATTTCCTTGCAATACCGTTTTTCCTTTATTTAGGATTAAAATATCAGTACAGAATTCTTCAATTGTAGCCATTTGATGTGCTGACATTATTACATATTTTCCATCTCTGATTAATCCGATTATAATGTTTTTTAATATTTCTGTATTCACTGGGTCAAGTCCACTAAATGGTTCATCTAATACCACAAGTTCTGGGTCATGTATAATTGCAGTCATAAATTGAATTTTTTGTTGATTTCCTTTTGATAATTTTTCTGCTGGCATATTTAAGTATTCTTCAACTTTAAGTTCTTTTGCCCACTTATTAATCGAATTTAATGCATCTTCTTTTTTCATCCCTTTTAATTCTGCAAAATACATTAATTGATTTATTATTTTTGTCTTTGGATATACTCCTCTTTCTTCTGGCAGATAGCCAAAATTCACACTTTTTCTATCTACTTTTTTTCCATTCCATGTAATTTCTCCACAGTCTTTTTTGATAATTCCAAGCAACATTCTTATTGTTGTACTTTTTCCTGCTCCATTTGTTCCTAGTAAGCCATATACTCCTGGCTTTTCTAAGCTAAATGAAATATTATCTACTGCTTTTTTGTCTATAAAAGTTTTTGAAACATTTTTTAAAACTAATCCCATTTAAGTTTCTCTCTTTCTTTTAAAAATTTATGCTTTTATAATATCATATTTAATTTTTTTATACAATAGAAAATAAAAACTTATCAAAAAGGGGTATGCCCTTTTGACAATAGAAATTCAAAAAAACTGTCAAAATAAGGCGCCCCTTTTGACAGTTTTTTAATATTAATTTTTACCATACAAAACCCTAAAAGAATTTAATATTGCAAGTACTGTAACTCCAACATCTGCAAATACAGCCATCCACATAGTTGAAAGTCCCAAAGCACTTAAAATTAAAACTGCTATTTTTATAATTATTGCAAAATACGTATTTTGTTTAGCAATTTTCAATGTTTTTCTAGAAATTCTCATTGCATTAACTAATTTTGATGGTTCATCATTCATAATAACAATATCAGCTGCTTCAATTGCAGAATCTGAACCAAGTGCTCCCATTGCAACACCAATATCAGAAAGTGCTAGTACTGGAGCATCATTTATACCATCACCAACAAATAATAATTTATCTTTTTCAGATTTATTTTTAATTAATTCTTGTACTTTTTCTACTTTATCAGTTGGTAATAATTCTGTATAAACTTCATCTATTTTTAATTCCTTTGCAACAGCTTTACCGACTTCATCTTTATCACCTGTTAACATTACAGTTTTAACAATTCCATTTTTCTTTAATTCTTGTATTGCTTTTTTAGAGTCGGCTTTTATCTTATCACTGATTAAAATGTAACCTTTATATTCTCCGTTTATTGCTGTGTAAATTATTGTTCCTGTTTCCTTAATTTCTTTAAATTCAATATTTTGTTGTTGCATTAATTTTGCATTTCCAACCAATACATTTTTATTATCAATTTTAGCCGATATACCATGACCTGATATTTCATCTATTTTTTCTATTCTTGTATTGTCAATTGTTTGACCATATTTTATTTTTATAGATTCAGCAATTGGATGAGTTGAATAGCTTTCTGCATAAGCCACAACTTCCAATAATTCATTTTTATCAATATTTTCCGGTTCTATTCTTTGTACTTCAAAAACACCTTCTGTTAATGTTCCAGTTTTATCAAATACTGCTATTTTTGCATTTGCTAATATTTCTAAATAATTGCTTCCTTTGATTAAAACACCTTCTTTTGACGCACGGCCAATTCCTCCAAAAAAGCTTAAAGGTATTGAGATTACTAATGCACATGGACATGATACAACTAAAAATGATAATGCTCTATAAATCCATATTGTGAATTGTTGTTGCAATATAATTGGTGGTAAAATTGCTAATATAACAGCAATTATAACTACAACTGGTGTATATATTTTTGCAAATTTTGTTATAAAATTTTCTTGTTTAGATTTTTTACTTGTTGCATTTTCTACTAAATCTAATATTTTACTTACAGTTGATTGTTTAAATGTCTTTTCAACCTTAATTTTTATAGCACTATTTAAATTTATAGTACCACTTAAAATTGAATCACCTGTTTTTACTGTTCTTGGCACTGTTTCACCTGTTAAACTTGACGTATCTAATCTAGATTCTCCATCAATTACAGTTCCATCTAATGGAACTTTTTCACCTGGTTTAACTAGAATAATATCTCCTATGTTTACCTTTTTAGGTTTTACTTTTTCGTATCCATTTTCGTTAACTAGATTAGCATAATCAGGTCTGATATCCATCAAGCTAGATATTGATTTTCTAGACTTATCAACTGCATAGCTTTGGAATAATTCTCCAATTTGATAAAAAAGCATTACTGCGACTGCTTCTGGAAATTCTCCAACTCCAAAAGCACCAAGTGTAGCAATGGCCATTAAGAAATTTTCATCAAAAACTTCTCCCTTTTTAATATTTCTAAATGCTTTTTTAAGTATATCTAAACCAACAATTAGGTATGTTATAATATAAATTATTTTTATTCCTATATTTACCCAACTAAAACTATTTGATGAATACTTCTGATTTGCTTCATTAAGCTTTTCTAAAACAATAGCAACTATAAATAATAAAGCTGCACAAATAATTTTGTTACGTTTCTTTTTCATAAGTGTAATCCTCCTATAATTCTTCTACTGTACAATCTGGTTCTTGATCTTTTGCAACTCTTATAATTTCTTTTAAAACTTCATCTTTATCTGCATCTTCGCTTAATTCAACTTCTAATTTTTGAGTCATAAAGTTGAAATCTGCATCTTCAATCCCTTTTATTTTTGCTATTTTCTCCTCTAATTTTGCTGCACAGTTTGCGCAGTCTACTCCTTCAATTCTACATTCTAAATCCATAACATTTTCCTCCTTATTTTTGTTTGCGGTACGACAACAGTCCCAGTTTTTTGTCGCATTTTATTCACTTATATGTTCTATTCCTACTTCAAATACTTCTCTTACGTGCTCATCATATAGTGTATAAAATACTTCTTTTCCTTCTTTTCTGTTTTTTACTATTCCTAAATTTTTTAATGTCGCTAATTGATGTGATATTGCTGATTTTGTCATTCCTAGTGTATCTGCTATATCACATACACACATTTCGTTTTGGTCTATGCAGAATAGTATTTTCATTCTTGTTTTGTCTCCTAAAATTTTAAAAAATTCTGATAGTTTGTCAAATGTTTCTTCTTTTAACATTTGGTTTGTTGTTTTGTCTACTTTTTCTTTGTGAATTATATTGCATTCACATTCTAGATTATTCATTTGTTCATCTCCATTCTATATTTTTATTTAGTTTGTTTTTATAATTTATGTATATAGTTGAATAATTATTCAACTGTTCCTTATTATTATAGTTGAATAGTTATTCAATTGTCAATAGTTTTTTTAATTTTCTATTTATTTTCTTTCACAAATATGTTATACTTTATGTATATTCATTTGAATATACGTAGCACAAAACATATTGCAATTGCAAGGAGGTTTTAAACTAATGGAAGAACGAAATATTGAAATTCCAGAAATGGATATTCTGGAAATTGCTCGTTGGCACAAGACCATAAAAACAATTGTTAATAAAAAAAATTACTTACGAAACTTAAATAACACAGAATTAACAAATAACGTTTTTATTCGGTTAAATCATATTGAAGACCTTAATGGAAAGGTTGATTACTCTGAATTAGCTTTTTTATCTGATGTCAGAATGCTTCATTCATGGAGTAATCCAATGTTTTTTAAACCAACTGTTGCAGAAGTAATAAAGCAGATTCCAAAAGATTTGCTTTGTAAAACTGTAGCTTTCGAGTTGTTAGCTGGTGGTGTTTCTATGAAAAACGTTTATAAACCAGAGCTTGATGCTGGTTACCACGTTTCAATTGTAAGATTATACCAGAAAAAAACCGATAATCTTGAACCAGCTAAAAAAATTAAGAAATATCCATATAAGTCTTGCCCAATCCCAATTGGAATGACTGAAGAGGAATTCAACAAAGCTTTTTGCCTTGTTTAATCCATAATAAAAATGCCAACAATTTGAATTAACTTCATTTTGTTAGCATTTTTATTTATTTGCTATTTAAAATATTTATTATTTTATATCAACAACTTCAAATCCCACTTCTGAGATTGCTTTTTTTACAGCTTCGTTATCCAACTCATTTTTGCTAGATACAACAGCTTCTTTTTCTTTTAAATTAACTTTTGCTTTAGAAACAGCTTCTAATGCTTCCAATGCATTTTTTACTTTCATTGCACAATGTTCACAGTGCATCCCTTCTATTTTTACTGTTGTTTTTACATCTTTACTAAATAACATAATTATAACTTCCTTTCTTTTCTCGTTTATATCTTATTTTAATAAATATATAACATATTAAACGAATTTATTTTAATTTAATTCTTTTTAATCTTAGAGCATTTAATATAACTGTCAAACTACTTAAAGTCATAGCAAAACCAGCAACCATTGGATTCATATAAAAGCCAATTCCTTTAAATAGTCCTATTGCAAGTGGTATCATACAAATATTATAAAAAAATGCCCAAAATAAATTTTCCTTAATGTTTATTATAGTCTTTTTGCTAATTAACATCAAGTTAATTAAATTCATTAAATTGTCATTTATCAAAATAACATCTGCAGAGTTATTTGCAATATCTGTTCCACTTGATACTGACACACCAATGCTTGCTGTTGCAAGTGATGGAGCATCATTTATACCATCTCCTATCATCATTACTTTTTCACCATTGTTCAAAAGTTTTTTGATATTTTCTACTTTATCTTTTGGCAATACATTTGCTACAATGTTTTTTATTCCTAATTCATCTGCTACAACTTTTGCTGTTAATTCGTTGTCACCTGTAAGCATAATTACTTTTTTTCCTAAATTATTTAATTCAGTTATTACTTCTTTTGCATTTTCTCTAACAATGTCTTTAACACCTATTAATGCAATAATTTTATCGTTTTTTACCACATATACTATACTGTTTCCTTTTGATGCTAATTCTGTTTCTTGTTCTGTATATTCATTTTTTATGTTTAGATTATTTAAAATTTTGCTATTTCCAACGTAGTATGTATTATTTTCTATTTTTGCTTTTAGTCCATGCCCTGCTATATTTTCAAATTCTTGAACTTCTACTAATTCTATTTTTTGTTCTTTTGCATAATTTGTAAACGCTGTTGCAATTGGGTGTGTTGATTTGTTTTCAATGCTTGCAACTACTTGAATTAATTTATTTTCATCTTCCCCCGAATAATTAAAAATTTTTGAAACTGTTAGTTTCCCATGTGTTAGTGTTCCTGTTTTATCAAACACAATTACATCAATTTTATGTGCATTTTCTAATGTTTCGCTTGTTTTTATTAGAATTCCATTTTTTGCAGATAGCCCCTCACTTACAACAATTGCAAGCGGTGTTGCTAAACCTAAAGCACAAGGACACGCAACTACAAGAACTGTAACAAAATGCGTAAATGCAACATTAATTCCACTTCCAATTATTAAATAAATCAAAAATGTTAATACTGCAATAATCATTATCCCAGGTACAAATACACCACTTACTTTATCTGCAATCTTAGCTATTGGAGCTTTCGTATTTGTTGCCTCTAAAACTAATCTTACAATTTCTGATATGGTTGAATCTTTTCCTATTCTTTCTGCTTCGTACTCTATGTATCCATCAAGATTTATGCTTCCTGCAACAACTTTAGCTCCAACTGTTTTCTTTGATGGTATTGACTCTCCTGTTATAAATGCTTCATCAAAGTGTGATTCTCCAAATGTAATTGTTCCATCTACGGCAACTTTCATTCCCGGTTTGCAAATTAAAATATTTCCTTTTTTTACTTCATCAATTGTCACTTCTTTTTCACCATTTTCAGTTTTTAAAACTGCTTTTTGTGGTGTAATTTGAACTAAATCTTTTATTGCATCTTTAGTTCTCTCCTTGCTTCTCGATTCAACAAATCTTCCTAATTTAATAAAATAAATTACAATACATGCTGATTCATAATATAAACTATGGACGAAATGCTCCTTGCCCATTATAATCATTAATGTTCCAAATAAACTGTATAAAAAGCTTGATATAACTCCAATTGATACAAGTGTATCCATATTAGGTGATTTGTGTATTAAATTTTTAAAACCAGCTTTTAGTATGTCAAATGCATATACTAAAAATGGAATTGTTAGTACTAAAAGTGTTACTGAATAATTTACTGGATGTTCTGCCATATTTAAAAATGGAATTACTGGCAATCCTACCATGTGCGACATTGATACATACAAAACTATTATTGATAATATTGAAAATAGTACTAACATTGGTTTATTATTCTTTTTTCTTTGTTCTTTCTTTTCGTAGTAAACTCCTAAGCTTTTATATCCTGATTCTTTTACAAATCTATTTAAATCATCTATTGTTAATGTATCATCATATTCTACAAGCGCTTGTGCTAAAACTAAATTTACTGATGCGTTGTACACACCTTCTTGCTTATTTAAGTACTTTTCTACTGCGTTTGAGCATGCACTACAACTCATTCCTTCGATTGATAATATAACTTTGTTCATATTTCCTCCTATCGCTTAAATGTCTAAATTTATTTGTTGAGTTTTGCAAATAAATCTACTAATTCATCAACTATTTCTGTGTTTCCTTCTTGGATATTTTCTACAACACATGTTTTCATGTGGTTTTTTAATATCTCATTTCCAAGGCTTTTTAATGCGTTTGATGCTGATGAAATTTGTATTAAAATATCACCGCAATATCTGTCGTTTTCAACCATTTGCGCTATTCCATTTATTTGACCTGCTATTATTTTTAGTCTTCTGTCTAAATTCTTTTTTTCGTCTTCGTTTCTGTGTTTGCTTTTATTTGAATATGTGTTTTCTTCCATAAATTCACTTCCATTCTTTTTATTTTTCTTTTATATTATAGGGTACGGGGGTATGGTTTGTCAATGTTTTTTATATTTTTTAACTTAAATTATTGCTTTATTGTTAGTTTTATGTTAATATAACTATCAGTTATATTTCAATTTTATTTCTGGTATTTCTACCAAAATTTCATAAAATCAAAAATCAAAAAACAAAAGGAGGAATGTGCTATAGGAAAATTATTAAATCCCAAAACAGACTATGTATTTAAAAGAATATTTGGACACATTGGAAACGAAGAAATTA
>CAZHCX010000028.1:0-15489 GCA_964531445.1 uncultured Clostridium sp.
TTTGAAAGTAAGTTACTTCCACCATTGTTATTTGCTGCTCTAACTAATTCTGCACAACTTGCAAGATTTTGTTCTTCTTCAGGCCTAGTTGCAATTAAATAATAAATTAAAGCTTTTAATAACATTTCTGCCATATCATCCCAGTATGGATCTGACCCACCACCTTCTGATTTTTGTCCTTTTACAATTGTGTTTGCAATTACATCAACATCTAATTCTGATGAAATATGCATCAATGGGTTATATCCATCACTATATTGAGGTCTTACAAGATTTAGTACCTTTATATCATATCCTTTTTCTCTTAAAAATCCAGCTGTTCTATCATATAATTCTCCCTTAGGATCTGTAAATACATAAGATCCTAAACATTGATAAGCATTTGGAATTGAATATGATGCAGATTTACCAGAACCTGATCCGTCCAACTACCAATACATTAACGTTTCCTATTTTATCCAAAGGCAAATAGTTATTTTCTGCTAGTATGATTCCTTTATTTTTGCTTAAAACTTTATATTGTTCTCCTCTTTGGCTCCAATCACTCGAACCATGCTCAATATCTGAGAATTCATTTTTTGGAGCTGATTTTGCAAATCCTACAAAAAACATTACTAAATATACAATTGAAAATCCCAATAATAAACTAAAAAAATCTTTTCCAGCCCCATTACTAAATATTGCACCTAAAGTACTTATTGGAGACATTATATTATTTACTAAATTTTCTAAAAATATATCTAATAAAAATTTTCCATTAACTGTTGCTTGAAATTTACTGTAAGAAAAAGGCACAACAAATACTATGACTAAAAATAGCCATAGTATTGCACATACTATAAAAGTTTTTCTACTTCTTCTTATTGCTCCCTCTAATTTGTAATTCATAAAAATCACCTACTATCTTTTGTAATTATTCTTTTTCCATACCTTTATCTAATCCACCATTAAACACTCTAATGCATACATTTTGTTGTAATTCTGTACTTAAAATAGGAATTTTAATTCCTTTAGCTTTTAATTTTGCTTTTTTATTTTCTACTACATTATTGATATCAGCTACTGCAATCTCGAATTTATCATTAATTCCAGCTGGTACAGTTTTTACATCCTTTGATTTATTAGCCATTTGGCTTCTCCTCCTTATTTAACATCTCTTATTTCAAATGCGAAATAAGATTTATATGGTTTTAATTTACATTTTCCTTTAACTTCATTTGTTTTTTCATCAAAATAAAGTCTAGGTTTTATTTCTTCTGTAGTTTCAGGATCAATTATTGAAATTGGTCTTTTTAAATTTGGTGTGTATTGAAATTCCTTATATTCTGCATCTTCTTCAGAATATAATGTTGTAAATTTAAATGGAGTTGGTTTTTTTGTTATTTTTACTTCATCATTTAACAAAATTCCAGTATTAATAACAACCTTGTCTTCACCAAAAGACAAAATAACTAATCTGTTTCCATCTTTTGATGGATTTTCAACATAAAAAGTCTTTTTATTAAAATCTCCTCTTAGTTCCTCAGTATGTTCTAATCTTTCTACTGTATATTTAGGATATTCTTTTAAAAATTCTTTTTCTGTTTTATTAACTTGATATATAACAGTTTTTACTCCTTTTGGATCTGTTATACTAAAATGTTTTCCTTGTATATTGTCCATCTTTATACCCCATTTCTATGATTACAATCCATAGTTTGTCTTCAGTCACATCACTAACATTAATTATACGCCCTTTTAAAGCTTTTGTCAATGTTTTTATGTAAATTAATCTACTCTTGGATTAAAATTTGACATTTCTTTTAATTTTTCAAACATCTCTTTTTCGTCAAGTTCCAAATTTTTTGGAACCATAATTTTAACTTCTGCTACTAAATCGCCTCTTCCGCCTTTTCCATCTTTATAGCCTTTACTTGGTATTTTTATCTTTTCACCACTCTGTATACCTTGTGGTATATACACTTTTGTTTCGCCATCAATTGTTTTAACATCAACTCGTGTTCCTAATGCTGCTTCCCAAGGAGTAAGTCTTAAATCCGTACGTAATTCAGTTCCAAATAGCTTAAAAACTTCGTTATCTTCTATATCTATTTTGATCAATAAATCTCCGTTTTTACCACCATTTACTCCTTGTTTTCCTTGACCTATTAATCTCATTTTTTCGCCATTTCTAATCCCCTCCGGAATTTTAACAGAAAATGTTTTCATTTTACCTTCAACAGTTCTCAATGAAATTTTCTTTTCTGCTCCATAAAAGGCCTCATCAAGACTAACTTTTATTTCTGTTTCAATATTTTCACCTTTTCTAGGATTTGTTTTTTCTTTAGCCTCATCATTTTTAGGCATATCAACATTTCCTAAAAACATATTAAAAATATTTTTTCCACTAATTTTTTGATAATTTTTCACATTATTTTTTGAATTCCACACTCTATCATATTTTCTTTTTGATGATGGTGTTGATAGTGTTCTATATGCTTCATTTATATCTTTTATTCTTTCTTCTGCTAAACTATCTCCAACATTTACATCTGGATGATATTTTTTTGCAGCCGTTCTATATGCAGATTTTATCTCATCAATTGAAACCTTACTTGTTTCTAGTCCAAGTAGTTTATAATAATCTTTGTATATCATTTAACATCCTCCCCAAAATAAGGTAGGTTTATTATATCACAAAATAGAAAAAAATCCATAGATTTTATGGACTTTTTTTAAAACTTACAGCTAAATTTATTACTTTGTCTAGTAACTCTTTGTAACCAACACCAACTTCGTTAAAAAGTTTTGGATACATACTGATATTTGTAAAACCTGGCATTGTATTTATTTCATTTATATACACTTTATTTGTTTCATTTTCAATAAAGAAATCTACTCTTGATAATCCTTTACCATCAATTGCCTTAAAAGCTTTTATTGCCAATTTTCTAATTTCTTTTGATTTTTCTTCAGAAATATTTGCAGGAATTAATGTCTTTGATTCACTATTGTTATATTTTGCTTCATAGCTATAAAATTCCTCAGCAGATTTTATTTCACCCACACATGAACTTATTACATCTTCATTTCCTAAAACAGCACATTCAACTTCTTTTCCATCAATTCCTTGTTCAATCAATATTTTTTTATCATATTTAGAAGCTTCTTTTATTGCTTCTTTCAATTCTTCATCATTATTTGCTTTGTTTATTCCAACACTTGATCCGGAATTTGAAGGCTTAACAAACATTGGAAATTTTAATTTTTTTATTATAATTTTTAAAATTTCATTCAAATCCAATATACTTTCATTAAAACTGTCATCAATATAAATGAATTTATTATTATATTTTCTAATATATACATATTCAGTTTGATTGATATTTGCTTTATCAAAAATTATTTTTGTATAAACTTTATCCATTCCAACACTTGATGCTAAAACACCACATCCAACATACGGAATTTTAAGTAACTCAAACATTCCTTGGATTGTACCGTCTTCACCATATAAACCATGCAAAACAGGAAAAGCAATATCAAATATTTTTAGATATTCCATTACATTATTAATTTCAATTTTACTTTCAAAATTAATATTTTCATTCCAGTCTTGAATTTTAAACCATTTTCCATTTTTATCAATATATATTGGAAAAATATCATATTTATTTTCATCTAAATTTTTTAAAACAGATGCAGCAGACAAACAAGAAACTTCATTTTCCGTTGACATTCCTCCGAAAATAACTGCTAATTTTAATTTTGTCATATTAACAACACACTCTTTTCTTTAATCTTTTATAAGTTTTTCAACTATTTCAAAAAATCTCATTCCATTAGACGCTTTAAATAAAATACTGTCATTTTCTTTCCAAATTTTTTTAATAAATTCTTCTATATCATTTTTATTTTCAAAATAATAAATAGTTTCTGGATTCATACCATTTTGTTTTGCATTTTCTGCAATATATTTTGAATTTTCTCCACTGCAAATTAAAATATCTATTTTATTTTTTGCAACTTCTTCTCCAACTTTTTCATGTAATTGTTTAGAAAATTCCCCTAATTCAAACATATCTCCCAAAACTGCAATTTTTCTTGTATTTTCTAACCTACTTAAATATTTTAAAGATGCTTGCATAGATTCAAAACTTGCATTATAACTATCATTTATTATTTTCACACCATTTTTTAATTCAGTAATATCCATTCTTTTTTTAGTTAATTCAAAAGTACTTATACCTTTTTGAATTTCTTCAATACTTAATCCCATCAAACTTCCAACAGTTGCAGCACATAAGGCATTGTATACAAAATGAATACCTCCAACCGGTACATTTATCTTAAATTTATTTCCTTTTAAATTGCAAATAAATTCACTACTATTTTCATTTAAAATAATATCCTCAGCCATAACATCTGATTTATTTTCAATTCCATAAGTATATACTTGAACTTCTTTATTTTCCAAATTAAATTTGTGTAACATATCATTATCATTGTTTATTACTAATATTTTATTTTCCATTCCATCTAGAATTTCAAGTTTTGCTTTTAAAATATTTTCTCTAGAGCCTAAATTTCCAATATGTGAAGTTCCAACATTTGTAATAACTGCTATATCTGGCTTTGCTATTTTTGTTAATTTGCTTATTTCTCCTGAATGGTTCATTCCCATTTCTATAACTGCTGCCTTTTCATCTTTTAATCTAAATATTGTAAAAGGAAGCCCTATGTCATTATTATTATTTCCTTGTGTTTTTAAAGTTGTAAATTTTTGAGAAATAACATTTGCAATTATATCTTTTGTACTTGTTTTTCCTACGCTTCCAGTAACACCAACTACTTTTAAGTTATTTCCATATAAATTTCTTTTATATGTTGCAATATCAGCAAGTGCTTGTATTGTATCTTCAACCTTTATTACATTTACATTAGCTATTTCTTTAACATCTACTCCTTGCAAAATAAGAGTTTTTGCTCCATTTTTTACAGCCTCTTCCCATAAAGTATTTCCATCAAAATTTTCACCTTTTATTCCAACATAAGTATCTCCATTTTTTATAATTCTTGTATCTCTACAAAAATCGCCACATTCATTTTCAATATTTCCACATATTAATTTTCCATCTGTTGCTTCTATTATTTCTTTTACTTTCATCTTATCACCTCATATTTTTCAATAAATTATATGCTATTTTTATTTTTTTATCAATGTTATTTTATAAATTAGTGGTAAATTACTTTAATTAGTGATATACTATATTAGAATACTAATTAGGAGATGAACATGGAAGTAAAAGAAAAAGAAAAAAATACAGAAACAATAGATAATATTCAAGAAGAATCAGAAATTACTGAAAATACTGAAGAAACTGTTAAAATCGAAGAATCTCAAAAAAATGAAATCAAAAATGATGAAGAAAATAATTCAGAAAAATTTCAAAAATTAAATGATTACGAAAATAATTCAAACAATACAGATATCTTAAAAATATTTGCTATTTTAACAACAGTATTTGCAATGCTTTTTTTAATAATATTTATAACATTTACAATTATAAATACAAAAAATCAAAAAATAGCAAAAGGAATATATATAAAAGATGTTGATGTATCAGGACTAACAAAAGAAGAAGCTACTCAAAAAATATCAGAATATATAAGTTCTTCAATTCCCGAAGAAATAAAATTAAAACACAATGATTTTGAGACATCAATTTCATCATCACAATTATCAATTTATTTTAATACTGAAGAAGCAATTAACATTGCATATCAAATTGGGAAATCTGATAATATTTTTAAAAATAATTTAACAGTAATTAAATCATTATTTTCAAAAACAGTTATTGATCCAGGTTTTTCAATTGATGAGGAACAATTAAAAACAAGTTTAAAAGATATTTCAACTAAATTACCTGATAAAGTAATCGAAAACAGTTGTTATTTGGATGAAAATAAATTAATAATTACAAAAGGAAAAGTTGGTAATGTAGTAAAGGTAGATGAATCAGCTAATTACATAAAAAATTGTATTAATACATTAAATACAGAAAACATAGAATTAATTACAGAAGAGCAATCACCTAACGAAATTGATTTAGATGCAATTTATAACGAAATACATAAAGATCCTGTAAATGCATCATATCAAACAAATCCATTTGTTGTAACACCAAGTGAAAATGGACTTGATTTTAGTATTTCTTTAGAAGAAGCTAAAAATTTATTAAATGAAGAAAAAGATGAATATCAAATCCCTTTAAAAGTTTTATATCCATCAATTACTACAAATATGATTGGAACAGAAGCTTTTCCTGATATGTTATCAGATTTTTCAACTAGATATGCTGCAAGTAATAGAAATCGTACAACAAATCTAATTTTGGCAGCAAATAAGATAAATGGCACAGTTTTAATGCCAGGTGAAGTCTTTTCTTATAACAAAGTGGTTGGAGCAAGAACAATTGCCGCTGGATATAAAGAAGCACCAATTTATGTTTCAGGAAGAGTTGAAGACGGTTTAGGCGGAGGAATTTGCCAAATTACTACCACACTTTATAATGCAGCATTATTTGCTAACTTAGATATTGTAGAAAGAAGTAATCATCAATTTGTTCCTTCTTACGCAAATGCAAGTAGAGATGCAACTGTTGTTTACGGTGCAATTGATTTTAAATTTAAAAATAATAGAGATTACCCAATTAAAATAACTTGTTCAGTTTCAAATGGAATTGCCAATTTTAAAATTTGGGGATTAAAAACAGAAAATGATTATGAAGTTGCAGTAACATCAAGAGTTACAGGTACAACGGCAAATGCAATTTATTCTCAAGCATATAAAACTTTAAAGAAAAACGGAGTAGTTGTTAGTACAGAAATTATTTCAAAAGATACTTATAAAAGACATTAAATTTTAAAAGGCTGGATTTTCAAACAAATAAGAAAATCCAACCTTATTTTTACATTGTAAGAGTTCCATTTGGTGTATTAGTAATAATTAAAACATCCTCTTCTCTTCCATTTTCAGCATTTATATAAACCAAAAATTCTCTATCTTCTACTTTACCCTTGAATTCATAACATAAAATTTCAGTTTTATATTCAGTTGGAATTATAGCTAATCCCTCTGACATAACATTCAAACCTTTATTTAAAGTTTTCTTTGCCTCTTCCTTACTAATTTTTATTTTTGAAACATCTCTATCTGAATGATTATTTAAATATCCTGTTGTTTCAATTCCTAAAACCTCACCATTATCTAGTGCAACTTTTACTTTAATTAAATCAGAATAAACAACAACATCATTTTGAGTATACGCATAATTAATTGTAACAATTCCATCTTGTTTTAAGAAATACGTTTCCTTCATATTTTTAAATTCACGATTATTTAAAAAATCTTTTCCCCTTTGATTAGCTTCTTCTTGAGAAATTATTTCACTATTAACATTTCTATCAGCATTCATATAAATTATATGCCCACCTTTTTTTGAAACTGAAATATTAATATTTTCATTTGATTTAGTTTTAACAGAAAAATTATATCCCGGTATATCTGCATTTTCTGCATATCCTAAATTTGAAACTTCTTCTATTTCATAATTTTTTAAAAATTCAATAGCTTTTTGTTTAGCATCATCTTCCTCTATATCGTTACCAGTTAAACCTTTTTTACCACTATTTGTTAAATGTTCCGAAAAAGCTCCATCATATATTAAACCAGAATACTCGTGAAAATTTTCCTCTAAATTACTAAATCCATCCATTGATGTTGTACTAACTTGTTGTGCAAAAGCTTCTGTTCCCTCTTTCGAAAGTTCATTCCATTTAATTCTTCCTGAATTTATATCATCAGATAATTGATTCAAAGTATTTTCAAGTTCTACGCTATAAGAATGTAAATCTTTTAGATTTTTTAAATCTTCATCAGATAAACTTTCGTTATAAATATTTTTTCTTGACAATGAATAACTATAATCACTAACTTGATTTAAAAATTTTTCTGTATTTTCAAGTTCTTGGCTTTCTATTGGTAGTCTTGAAAGATAAGCTTGTGCTAAATTTGCTTCTCTCCATACATTTGTTAATGTCTCTGCCCCATGTTCTGGAGTGCTTGAAATCAAAGACTTAGCAAGATATGTTTCAACATTTTGAACATAATCTACTAATTCAAAAAAAGCTAAATTATAAGAATTTTCAGAAGCTTGTTTAGCTGACCTTTGTTTACTTATCAAAACTGCAACCAAACACAATATTATTATTAAAAAAATTGTTATAATACTTAACATATGACCTTTTTTTAGTCTACTAATCCATCCCATAAAATCATCCTTACATACTATATTTAGGTTTTTAGGATACCTATAAATCCTTTATTACTTACAAAATCTATGTTTTCCAATTGTTTTTATTAACGGTCTTGACCATATCCATTTATTTGTTGCAGTATTCGGATTAAAATAATACACACAACCACCCGTTGGATCCCATCCATTTAAAGCATCTTGTGCAGCTTTATGAACTGTTGCATTTTCACTTATTGCAACATTAATTTGACCATCAGAAACAGCAGTAAAAGCACCTGGTTGATAAATTACTCCTGCAATTGTATTTGGAAATCTAGAATCATGCACTCTGTTTAATATAACAGCACCAACCGCAACTTGTCCCTCATAAGGTTCTCCCCTTGCTTCTCCGTTAATTGCTCTTGCAAGCAATTGAACTTCCGAAGTGTTTCTAGCAGAATCTGCAGAATAACTTGTTGAAAATAAAACTTTTTTCTCATGGTTTTCCACAACAAATATACAAATTGTGGATAACACTATTAAAAATAAAATAAAAATAATTCTTTTAAATTTTTTCACAATACCACCTTTTATTAAAAATTTTACTTTTATTTTTTGCAATAATTTCTAAAATATACAAATAAATCAAAAATATATTCTATTTATTACTATAAAGCATTAATATTATTTGTATAAATTTAAAAAACAATATTATTATTATTGCAATATAAAACATTAATATGCTAAAATAAATTCATAAAAAATATGAAAAGAGGAAATTATGAAAAAAATATTAATTTTTTATGCATCTTACGGTGGAGGACATTTAAACGCAGCAAAATCAATAAAAGAATATATAGACAATAATTTTGAAAATTGTGAATCAGAATTAATAGATTGTATGAAATATGTAAATTTACCAATAGAAAAAGTTACAACATTTGCATACAAAGAAATGGCAAAAAAAGCACCATGGGCTTGGGGAAAAATTTATTCAGATTCTCAAAAAGGACCATTAGCACATATATCATCAAAATCAAATCAAATATTAGCAATAAAATTATTAAAACTTTTAAGAGAAAAACAACCTGATTTGATTATTTCAACACATCCATTTGGAAGCCAAATGTGTAGTTACTTAAAAAGAAAAGGAAAAATAGACACAAAAATAGCAACAATAATGACAGACTTTTCTCCACACGACCAATGGATAGTTGGACACGAATATACAGATTATTTTTTTGTCGCAAATAATAAAATGAAAAATTATTTAATATCAAAAAATATTCCAGAAAACACAATTTTTGTAACCGGAATTCCAATTTCATTACGTTTTTCAAAAGAATATAATAAAAAAGAAATATTAAATAATTTTGAATTAGAAGAAAATAAAAAAACAATTTTATTTTTTGCAGGCGGAGAATTTGGCCTAGGAAAAAGTAAAACATTAGAAATTTTTGAAGATTTAATTAAAAACTTTGAAAATATACAAGTAATTGCAATTGCAGGAAAAAATGAAAAAATGAAAACTCATTTTGAAACAATTGTAAAAGAATATAAAAAAGAAAACTCTGTAAAAGTTTTACCATTTACAAATCAAGTTCCAGAACTTATGGCAATTTCAGACTTAGTAGTAACAAAACCAGGAGGATTAACTACTTCAGAAAGCCTAGCATCAAATCTTCCAATGATTATTATTAACCCAATACCAGGTCAAGAAGAAGAAAATGCAGAATTTCTTGAAGAAAATGGAATAGGAATTTGGATTAGAAAAAATCAATCTTCAACAAAAATATTTGAAGATTTACTTTCAAATCAAAACAAATTAGAAAATATGAAAAAAAATACAAAAAAATTATCAAAAAAATCATCAACCATGGATATCTGCAATATATTATTAAAAGAGACATAAATTATAAATTTACGTCTCTTTTTATATTTCTCTTCTTCCTTCTAAAGCCTTAGTAAGAGTAATTTCATCAGTATACTCTAAATCTCCACCAACAGGAATTCCGTGAGCAATTCTAGTCACTTTAATTCCTAAAGGTTTAATTAACTTAGATAAATACATTGCAGTTGCCTCACCCTCAACTCTTGGATTAGTAGCAAGTATAATTTCTTTAACATGTCCATCCATAAGTCTTGAAAGTAATTCCTTTATTTTAATATCATCTGGACCTACTCCATTCATTGGAGAAATTGAACCATGCAAAACATGATAAACACCTTTAAATTCATGTGTTTTTTCCATTGCAACAACATCTCTTACATCCTCAACAACACATATTGAAGACTGATCTCTCTTAGGGCTAGAGCATATTGGACAAGGATCAGTATCAGAAATATTATAGCAATGACTACAATACTTTAAATTATGTTTTGCATCAGTAATTGCTTTTATAAATTCATTAGTATCCTGTTCTGAACTATTTAAAATATAAAAAGCAAGTCTAGCTGCAGTTTTATGCCCAATACTAGGCAACTTTTCAAAACTCTCTATTAACTTTTCTATAGATGGTGAATATAATGACATCCTTTTTCTCCTTTCAAAGAGGGATTGAGGGACGTTCCTTAAATTCCCTTTATTTAGGGATTGGGGGACAGTCCTAATAAAAGGAGTGTCCCTCGTTCCCTTCTAACAGGGATTTTAAGGAACGTCCCTCAATCCCTGTTTCTTACATAAATCCTGGTATGTTGAATTTTCCAAATTCTTGACTTTGTGCACTGTCTACTTTTCTTAATGCTTCGTTTATACATGTTAATATTAAATCTTCTAACATTTCTACATCTTCAGGATCAACCACATCTGGTTTTATTTTTATTTCTTTTATTACTTTTTCTCCAGTTACTTTAACACTTATTGCTCCTCCACCAGCTGTTGCATCAAATTCTTTACTTGATAATTCTTCTTGTGATTTTTGCATTTCTGCTTGCATTTTTTTTGCTTCTTTCATTAAGTTGTTTATATTCATTCCGCCGAATCCTCCCATACCTCCTGGGAATCCACCTCTTTTTGCCATATTAAAAACCTCCTATACTTAATACTTATATTTATTTATTATTTATATTTATATTTAAATTATGTTAAATGGTATATCAGACTCATTTGCTATTTTTTGAATATCATCTTCCGGATTATGTTCTACAGGCTGATTTGCCATATCTGATATATATTTTATCTGAACATTTTTGCCACATGCCATAGATACTAAATTTGTAATTTCCTTTATATTATCTTGTTTTTCTAAAACTGCTTTTCCAAAAGAATTTATACCATTTCTAAATTTAATTTCTACTGTTTTATCATCTACTTGAACAGCATTTGTATGCATTAAATTTGTATATAAAACAATTTTTCCATTTTGTTTTAAATCATTAACTATTTTTGGCCAACTTTTGCTTAAATCGCTTGAATAATTTTTTACTGAATTAACAGTATTTGTTGTTGTTTTTGAATTTTGAGTTCTTATATTATTAGTTGGATTTGATTGTCTAACTACTGGATTATTTGCTCCCATATAATTTGATGCTGTCTGAACACTTTGTATATCAGCAACATCTTGCATATTAGGAACATTTTGAACTGCAACTCTTCCAGATTTTAAATAATTTTCTATTTTATTTAATCTTTCTTCAACATTTCCACCAGTTCCAACTTCTTTACTACATAATTTTATTATTCCAGCTTGAAACATTATTGTTTTTTGTGTTGACCATTTTATATCGTTTTCTAAGTCTGATAATTTGTAAATTAAATCAACTAATTTTTCTTTATCAACTTTTTCCGCAATATTTTTTATATTATTAATTTCTTCTCCACTATATAAATCAAGCTTTCCTGATGCTTTGTAAACCAAAATATCTTTTATATATTTTATAATTTCCCATAAAAAATTATTTAAATCTTTACCTTGATTTAAAACATCATCCATACTTTGTAAAGCTTTATCTATATTATATTCAACAACTGCTTCAACAATTCCATGAACATATGTTAATTTTGGAATTCCAACTAAATCTTTTATTTTATCTTCATCAATTTTATTTTCTCCATCTTGAATACATCTTTCTAATATTGATAAAGCATCTCTCATTGCACCTTCTGATAATACTGCAATTATTTTTAAAGCTCCCTCAGTTATTTCTATATTACTTTCATCACAAACTATTTTTAATCTTTTTATTATATCTTCATCTGAAATTCTTTTAAAATCAAATCTTTGACATCTAGAAAGAATAGTTGCTGGTAATTTTTGAGGCTCAGTTGTTGCCAAAATAAATTTTACATGTTCTGGTGGTTCTTCAAGTGTTTTTAATAATGCATTAAAAGCACCTGGTGAAAGCATATGAACCTCGTCTATAATATATACTCTATACTTTGCTTTTGTAGGAAGAAAATTTACCTCTTCACGAATACTTCTTATATCTTCAACACTGTTGTTAGAAGCCGCATCCATCTCTACAATATCTGTAAGCGAACCATTAATTGCTCCTCTACAAATTTCACATTCATTACAAGGTTCTCCATCCTTAGGGTTTAAACAATTTATTGCTCTTGCCAAAATTTTAGCAGAAGATGTTTTACCTGTACCTCTTCCACCATTAAATAAATACGCATGTCCCACTCTATCTGCAATAATTTGATTTCTTAATGTTCTTGTAATATGCTCTTGTCCAACAAGTTCTGAAAATGTAATTGGTCTAAATTTTCTATAAAGAGCTGTGTACCCCATATTTATCACATCCTTTATATATTAAAAATTTAAAATTTTCTCTAGAACACATCTATTCCTATAACATAATAAAAATTTAATCCCTCTATAGAGAGTACTCCACATAAAGATTTTCCACTTATTGCTGCTTCCTTCCGGACCTGACAAGATTCGTAGGTCTCTATTGGATTACTCTCTATACAGAGATTAAATTTTTTATCTAACACATTATATACTGTATTTTAAAATTTAGCAAGTACTTTTTTTACATTCTTTTAAATACAATATTTTTTAAATCTGTATTTTCATTTCCTTGTGATCCATTGTTAACCACATCACCTACTGGGAAATCCAAAGTTGCACTTGATTTAAATGTTTTTCCAGAATTTAAAGAAATATAAATATCAAAAGAAACACTAAATTTTAAATCATCATTATTAATCTGTAATTTTTTTAATAATTCATTATGATTTATTTCAACATCATCATTAGAAATGTAATTTCCTATATTGCTTATAGCATATCTAAATGCTACCAATCCACCTTGATTAGAAATTTTCATATTTTTTATATTGGATTCTACATCTCCAATATATTCTATTTCATCAACTTCATTTTCATTATTGTTAACAAAAATTGCAGTTTCAAGATTAGAATCAGGTTTTAATAATTTAACTTCACCAACTTTAGAATTTTGTGTAATAATAAAATTATTTAATTTTATACTTGATATTGTTTCTGTATCTTTATAATTATTATTTCTGTTAATATAAAAATAAATATCATTATTTTGATTAACATTAATGTTCCATTTATTAGTCTCATCAGGTGCATCAACACCTTGAATATTACTTATTGTAGAAATTTTAGAAATATAAAATGGAAGATTTCCTTCTCCTTCTACATTATATTTTAAAGAAATAATTCCAACTACAAATAATATTGTTACTATCATAATTGCAACCATTGACATATGAAATTGCTTTGTATTCATTATACTTTTTATTTTTTCTTTCATTTTATTATTTCCTTTTTATTTTAATGGTGTTCCCAGAGGGACTCGAACCCCCATCTACCGCTTAGGAGGCGGTTACTCTATCCTGCTGAGCTATGAGAACATATTTAATTTATTGGTATTTTATCACATAACAAACAATCTGGTCAATAGAGACTACTCTTTTTGACCAGATTTTATTAATATAAATAATTTACAACCTATGGTACAAAATGAACAAAAATGGACATTTCTATTTAACAATAGCAACCATAGCACTTTTTAAATCTTCCAATTTTTTATCTGCATCTTCTTCTGAAATGCCCTTAACACCCATATATAATTTGATTTTAGGTTCTGTTCCAGAAGGTCTAACACAACACCAACTATTCTCTTCTAATGCATAATATAAAACATTAGATTTTGGTAATCCTGTTTTAGATTCCTCGCCAGTTACCATATCTTTAACATAATCTCTGTCTATATCTTTAAATGTTAAAACTTTATAGTTACCTATTTTGTCAACAGGTGTATTTCTCATATTTGTCATCATTTCTTGTATTTTTTCAGCACCTTCAGCACCTTCTAATACAATTGCAACTTGAGTTTCTTTATAGAAGCCATATTTTTTATAAATATTATTCATTTGATCCCATAAAGTCTCACCTTTTGATTTATAATAGCACGCTGCTTCGCATAATGCCATTATTGCAGCAATTCCATCTTTATCTCTTGCATAATCACCAATTAAACAACCATAACTTTCCTCAAAACCAAATACATATTTATATCCGTTGTCTTTTTCTTCTTCTGATTTGATAACAGCACCAATATTTTTAAATCCTGTTAAAACTTCAAACATTTTTAAATCATATTCTTTTGCTATTGCTTTTGTTAAATCAGATGAAACTACAGTTGTAATCATCATTCCGTTTTCTGGCAATAATCCTTTTTCTTGCATTTGAGAAATTCTATATTCAGCAATTAATAAAGCTGACATATTTCCTGTATATGTCATATATTCTCCAGTTTTACTGTCCTTTGCAAAAATTCCTAATCTATCCGCATCTGGATCAGTTGCTAAAACAACATCTGCATCAACTTTTTTAGCAAGTTCTAATGCTAGTTTAAATGCTTTTGGGTCTTCTGGATTTGGATAATCAACTGTTGGAAAATTTCCATCTGGATCCTTTTGTTCAGGAACAACATATAAATTTTGTATTCCTATTTCCTTTAAAAGTCTTTCAGCAACTGTATTTCCAGTTCCATGTAAAGGCGTATATACAACTTTTAACGACTTTCCTTCTTCTTTAACAATTTCAGGATTTAATATTAAATCCTTTAATGTACTAATATATTTATCATCCATTTCTGTCCCAATAATATTTAATAATCCTTTTTCTTCTGCTTCTTCTCTAGAAATTTCTTTTATTTCACTAAAATTTTCAACAGCTCTTACTTTTGCAATTATATCTTTATCTCTTGGTGCAACTATTTGAGAACCATC
>CAZHCX010000029.1:0-15117 GCA_964531445.1 uncultured Clostridium sp.
CAGATTTTTCTGCTGCTTCTTTTACACATTCTTGTGCTTGTTTTTTAGTTCCTACGAATAGAACTGTTTTTCCTTCTTCTGCTTGTTCTTTTAAGAAAGCATAAGCTTCGTCGATTTTTTTAGATGTTTTTTGTAAATCGATTATATGGATTCCGTTTCTAGCTTGGAATATATATTCAGCCATTTTAGGATCCCATCTTCTTGTTTGATGTCCAAAGTGAACACCAGCTTCAAGTAATTGTTTCATTGCAACTACTGCCATTTTAAATTCCTCCCTTTTTTGTTTATACTTCCATAAAGTTCATCATTTAATTTAGGACCAACTCTTGTTGGCACATCCCTTTAAACTTGCTTTATGTGTTTAATACGCATAATATTATACCAGCATTTTCCTATAAATGCAAGTGTTTTTTGATAAAATTATTGATATTTATTAATTTTTATTATATAATATGTACAAATTTTGAGAGGAGCATAAAAATGGAAGAAGTAAAAATTGGACGAGTTTATCGTCATTTTAAAGGCAATTATTATTTTGTCGAAAATATTGCATACGATTCTGAAACACAAGAACGTATGGTAGTTTACAAACCTTTATACTCTAGAGATGATGGACGCTCGATTTGGGTAAGACCGGAGAAAATGTTTATATCGAAAATTCCAGAAAGACCTGATAATATCACAGGTCAAAAACATAGATTTGAATTAGTAACAAAATTAGAAGAAAATTATTTAGCAAAACAATAATCAAAAAACGCGACAAAAAAGTCTGGGACCGCTATCGCGCATATCACAAAGAAAGGAAAATGTAAAATGATAGATATTAAATTTTTAAGAGAAAACCCTGATGTTGTAAAACAAAACATCAAAAACAAATTTCAAGACGAAAAATTAGTTTTAGTTGATGAAGTAATCGACTTAGACGTAAAAAATAGAGAAGCAAAATTAAATGGAGACAATTTAAGAGCAGAAAGAAAATCTTTAAGCGCTGAAATTGGTGGACTTATGAAACAAGGAAAAAAAGCTGAGGCAGAAACAATTAAAGCAAAAGTTCAAGAAATAAATGCAAAACTTGAAGAAAATGAAAAATTAGAAGCCGAATTTTCAGAAGAAATCAAAAATAGAATGATGAAAATTCCAAACATTATGGATGCATCAGTTCCAATCGGTAAAGATGATTCAGAAAATGTTGAAGTTCAAAGATTTGGAGAAGCAACAGTACCATCTTACGAAATACCACATCACGCAGATATAATTGCAAAATTTAATGGATTAGATAAAGAAGCTGCTGGTCGTACAAGTGGTGTTGGTTTCTACTACTTAATTGGAGATGTTGCAAGACTACATGAAGCAATGTTAGCTTATGCTAGAGATTTTATGATTGCAAACGGATTTACTTATGCAATTCCACCATTTATGATTCGTAGTGATGTTGTAACAGGTGTTATGAGTTTTGACGAAATGTATGATATGATGTACAAAATTGAAGGTGAAGATTTATATTTAATTGGAACTTCAGAACATTCAATGATTGGTAGATTTAAAGATCAATTAATTAAAAAAGAAGAATTACCAATTAGTTTGACATCTTATTCTCCATGTTTCAGAAAAGAAATTGGATCACACGGATTAGAAGAAAGAGGTTTATACAGAGTTCATCAATTTGAAAAACAAGAAATGATAGTTCTTTGTGAACCAGAAGATTCAATGGAATGGTATAATAAAATGTGGAAATTAACAGTAGATTTCTTTAGAAATTTAGATGTTCCAGTAAGACAACTTGAATGTTGTTCTGGTGATTTAGCTGATTTAAAAGTTAAATCATGTGATGTTGAAGCTTGGAGTCCAAGACAACAAAAATTCTTTGAAGTTGGAAGTTGTTCAACATTAGGAGATGCGCAAGCTAGACGTTTAGGAATTCGTGTTAAAAGCGATAAAGGTAACTACTACCTACACACATTAAATAATACTGTTGTTGCAACTCCAAGAGGATTAATCGCTGTATTAGAAAATAACTATAATGAAGATGGAAGTGTTACAGTTCCAGAAGTTTTAAGACCATATATGGGTGGTTTAGAAAAAATAGAACCTAAAAAATAATGCGACAAAAAAAGTCTGGGACTCCTGTCGCAGAAAGTGAGAAAATATGATAGTAAACAATCCAAAATTTGAAATATCTGCAGTTAAACCTGCTCAATATCCAAAAAATAATTTACCAGAAATTGTTTTAGTTGGTAAGTCTAATGTTGGAAAATCAAGTTTTATAAACACTATGATTAATAGAAAAAAATTAGCCAGAACAAGTAGTGAACCTGGTAAGACAAGACAAATAAATTTTTACGATATTGATAAAAAATTTTATTTTGTTGATTTACCTGGTTATGGTTTTAGCAAAATGTCTAAAAAAGAACAAGAACAAGTTGGAGAATTTATTGAAGAATATTTATTTAACAGAGAACAAATTTCTTTAATTATCTTTTTAGTTGATATTCGTCACTCTCCTACTGCAAATGATAGACTTATGTATGATTATGTTATACGTTCTGGTTTACCTTGCATGATTCTTGCTAATAAAGCAGATAAAATTGCAATTACAAAAGTTGATGCTGAAGCTCAAAAACTTCAAAAATCACTTAATCCTATTGGAGATATTCCTACTTTTCCTTTTTCTTCTGAAAGAAAAATTTATATGGAAAATGTTTGGAACGAAATTGAAAAATATATAGAGGATTTTCCTATTATAGAACAATAGCGGACATTAATAACATTGTTGCTATTTAAAACATTGTAAAGTCCGCGTCATTGTTCGCCCGCGAAAATTTCTTAAGAAATTTTCTGTGGAAAGCTTTATATAATAGGAAATTCAGAGGAATTTCCTATTATATAAAATTAGTAACAACATTTACATTTTCTATCTTTTTTTCTTCTGTTACAGAACAATAATATTATTGATAAAACAAGAAGTAATCCTAAAATTACAGCTAAAACAATAACAGCAGCTATTGCTCCTAAAATTGCAGCAGATATAGCAGCACCAATAATTAAACCAATTACAAATGCAAATGCTACAGCTAAAATAAATGTTACAATTTTTGAACATTTTCTATTGTTGCATTTATCTTCTTTATTATCATAACAAAATACTGTATCTTGTGGCTCCATACAAGTCACCTCCAATATAACACTCTTTTTAATGTTATATTATATAATATGCAGAAAAAGGTAAAATATTGTCTAATTTTACCTTTCTTCTTCATTTTTATTTAGAATATCACTGTTACAATTTTCTACTTCATTTGGAGTTTTTGATTTATCCTTCTTTTCAACTTCTCCTTCATCTAATTTTGCACCTCTTTGTATTGAATCTTTTATAATATTATTTAAATAATGATATTCTGAATATTCACCATCAGAAGCCTTAACAAAAGCACCTCTTACATATTCAAAATTATCAAGCAAAAGATTTCTATCCATTTTAAATCCATGTTCTTCCGCAAATTGAAAAGCATAAGTAACAGTAGTTCTTGTATTTCCATCTCTAAAAGGATGTATTTGCCATAACCTTGCAATCAACTTCGTAAATTGCATTGATTTTTCTTCAATGCCCAATGAATTCCAATTAATTCTATTTAACTCATTTAAACATTCATTAGCAAGTGGAACTATATCATTTGGATGAGCATATCTAACTGTATCTCCACCTAAAATTTTTTCTGGCTTTACCATTGGAACAGTTCTAAATTCTCCAGCCCAATCAAAAATATCCTCCAAAATATATTTATGGATATTTTTAATATAATCTAAGTCAAATTTACTGCAATCAACATCTCTATCGACTGTTAATAATTTTCCAAAACAAATATCTCCCTCAGCTTTTCTTAGTCTGTCATAATTTTTTATGCCTAATTTATTTTTCAAAACTCCAATACCTGGATACACATAAGGATCAACCATTAATCATTACCTCCCTGTGTATATTTTGCAAGTATTCTTTTTTGAATTTCATCTATTTCAATTTGACCATTTATATACTGCTTTGCCAAATCAAGAACATCATCACTAGGCATATCCGCTCCTAATAATGTAATTCCTAAAGCTTTTTTTACAATTTCTTTTCTTTCCTCAACTGTTGTCTCAGAAACAAGGTATTTTTTTTTCATTATAAATCTCCATTTTATATTTATTATTTGATTAATTATCATGTTTTTCAGTTTTTATTTTTTCTTAATTATCTTGTTTTTCAATCTTTTTAGTTATTGATTTTAATGCCTTTTCTCTTGGTAACATTACAATATGCCCACAGCCTTGACATTTCAATTTGAAGTCTACTCCTACTCTTGTAATTTCCCAAAGTTTACTTCCACATGGATGTTGCTTTTTAGTTCTAACAATATCTCCTATATTGTATTGCATAAGGAGTGTCCCCCTTTCCCTTCTAGAAGGGATTTTAAGGACCGTCCCTAAATCCCTCTAAATCTTTTTTCAATTTTTTCTTTTCCAAGAATTTGCATTATCTCGTACATATCTGGTGTATTAGTTCTTTTTGTTAAAGCTACTCTTAATACTGTACTAACATCACCAACATGTGCTGCATACATTCCAGGGTTTGCTTTAAATTCTTTTACTTCTTTCGCATATCCCATTTCTCCAGCAAGTTCTTTTATTTTATCAAACCAAGCTTGTTTGTCATCATTTTCGTCATAATATTTTTCAATGTATAATTTTAATATTTTTTCAATTGATTCTTTGTCATTTATAACTTGATATGGATATTCTGATTCATCTTTTTCAAATTCTGAATCGTACATATAAGATATGTTTTCTTTTACATCTGACCATTTTGCTATATCTTTTCTTGGTTTTTTATTTCCTCTTTCTATACCAAATACTTTTAATGCATATTCTTTATCGGCTAATAATCCTACTAATTCTTGGTCATATTCTTTCGCCCATAAATAAGCATTTTGGTATACTTCTTGTGCAGTCATTTTTGATATTACTGTTTTTGATACATCTAGTAGTTTTACCATATCAAATAATGCACCACTTACACTCATTTTATTTAATTGTAAATCGAATTCATCCATTGATTTGTCTGGATTTGCTCTTCTCCAGTTCTCAAATGTTGAGTTTGCTATATTCATTAAATATTCATTAACTGATTCTGCTGGTATACCTTCTTCTTTATAGTAACTTACTGCTGCTTCAGCATCTTTTCTTTTACTCAATTTACGTTTATTTCCATTGTCATTTTTCATTATTGGTGCAATATGTGCATATTTTGGTGCTTTAAATCCTAATTCATGGAATAATTGTAAATGCAATGGTATTGAAGATAACCATTCATCTCCTCTTATTACTAATGTTGTTCTCATTAAATGATCGTCAACAGCATGTGCAAAGTGATATGTTGGTAATCCATCTGCTTTTATTATTACTATATCTTGGTCATTTTCTGGGAATGTAACTTTTCCCTTTATAACATCTTTGTGTTCAATTTTTCTATCTTCTCTTCCTGGTGATTTAAATCTGATTATATATTTTTCGCCAGCTTGAATTCTTTTTGCTGCTTCTTCTACAGTTACATTTCTGCATTTTGCCCAAACACCATAATATCCAGGTCTTACTTTCGCTGCTTCTTGTTTAGCTCTTATTTCTTCTCCCTCTTCTGGTGTACAGAAACATGGATATGCTTTACCTTGTTCAATCATATATTTAGCATAAGCTTGGTAAATTTCTTTTCTTTGACTTTGTTTGTAAGGTCCATAATTTCCTTTACCTTCTTCATCAGAAATCATTCCCTCATCTGGAGCTAAATTAAATTCACTTAACGCACTCACAATACCTTTAACAGCATTTTCTACTTCTCTTTTTTGATCTGTGTCTTCAACTCTTAAGAAAAATACTCCTTTTGTTTGTTTTGCTAATTTTTTTGCTATTAAACTTTGGTATAATCCACCAATGTGTACAAATCCTGTTGGACTTGGTGCAAATCTTGTTACTATTGCTCCTTCTGGCAAATCTCTTTCTGGGTATTTTTCTTCATAATATGATATTTCCTTTGCATCTGGAAATATTAAATTTGCTAAATCTTTATAATCCATGTTAATTTCTCCTTTTAAACCTCCATTATGATTGGTATAATCATTGGATTTCTTTTTGTTTTTGTAAATATATAATCTCTCAAATTATCTTTAACTGATGATTTTATTGTCGCCCAATCTCTAACACCTTGTTCTTCACATTTTCTAATTTCATGTCTAATTACGTTTTTAACATCATCCATTAAATTTTCTGACTCTCTTACATATACGAATCCTCTTGAAATCACATCTGGTCCAGCTATAACTTCTCCTGTTGTTGAGTCCATAGTTATAACAATTACTATTAAACCATCTTGTGATAAATGTTGTCTGTCTCTTAAAACTATACTTCCTACATCACCAACTCCAAGTCCATCTACAAGTACTCTTCCGTTTGGTACCATTCCCGCAAATTTCATTTCGTTTTCATCTATTTCTACAATTCTTCCGTTTTCCATTAATACTATATTTCTTTTTGGAACTCCCATCATTTGGGCTGTTTCGGCATGTGCTCTTAATTGTCTATATTCACCATGCACTGGTATAAAGAATTTTGGTTTTGCTAAAGCAAATATTAATTTTTGTTCTTCTTGACAAGCATGTCCTGAAACGTGAACATCTGCTAATGCACTGTAAACTACTTCTGCACCTATTTGCATCAAATCATCTATTACTTTTGATACCGATTTTTCATTTCCTGGAATTGGGTTTGCAGAGATTATTACTAAGTCATTTGGTGTTATTTTAACTTTTCTATGCTCTCCTGCTGCCATTCTAGTTAATGCAGACATTGTTTCTCCTTGGCTTCCTGTTGTGATGATAACTAATTGTTCATCATTATATGTTGACATTGTATCAATATCTATAAATATGTCATCCGGACAGTCAATGTATCCTAATTCTTTTGCAGTAGTTATCATATTTATCATACTTCTACCACATATTGCAATTTTTCTTTTATATTTAACTGCAGAACTTACAATTTGTTGAACTCTGTGTACATTTGATGCAAATGTTGCAACTACTATTCTTTTTGTACAACCATCAAATAATTCATCAAATACAGGTCCTATTGAGCTTTCTGACATTGTAAATCCTTTTCTTTCAGCATTTGTACTATCTGACATTAATGCTAAAATTCCTTCATTTCCTAATTCTGCAATTCTACCTAAATCCATTATTTTACCATCAATTGGTGTATAATCTATTTTAAAATCACCTGTGTGTAAAATTGTTCCAACTGGTGTTTTTATTGCAAGCATTACAGAGTCTGGAATACTGTGTGTACTTCTTATGAATTCTACTTCAAAATATTTTCCGAATTTAACTTTTTGCCCTTGTGTTACTTCTACTAATGTTGAACTTCTTAAAATTTTATGTTCTTCTAGTTTATTTCTAATTAATCCCATTGCTAATTTAGGAGCATAAACTGGAATATTTATTTGTTTTAATAAATATGGAACACTTCCTATATGATCTTCGTGTCCGTGTGTTATTATTAATCCTTTTATTTTGTCTACATTTCTTTGTAAATATGTTACATCTGGTATAACTAAATCAACACCAAGCATATCATCTTCTGGGAATGATAGACCACAGTCTACTATTATTATTTCATCTTCATATTCAAATACAGTAATGTTTTTTCCAACTTCGTGTAATCCACCAAGTGGTATTATTTTTAATTTTGGTTTTTTGAATATACTTTTTCCTCTTTTTGCTGTTTCAACAACTTTTTCTGCTATTTCAACTACTTTTTCTGTTGATTTAGCTCCAACTTTTCTTGTTCTTGTTGCTCTTGTTGTTTTTGCAACTTTTGAAGTTCTTTCTGTTTTTACTCTCTCTTTTTTAGTTTTTTCCGCTTTTGTTCTTTCTGTTTTTGACACTGTATTTCTTGTTCTGCTTACAGGTTTTCTTGTTGTTTTCTCTTTTTTAGCTACTTTTTCTTTTTTTTCTATCTCATTTAATTTTTCTTCTGCCATTTAATATCCTCTCTTTCTTTTAATTAGAATTTACGAGTTTTAACTTTTATATTAAAGTTCTAACTCTGTTTTTATTTTCAATTTTGATAAATCCGTTTTGTAAAAAGCACTTTAAAAACAAAAAAATCAAATGATCTTTTTGTAAATATATCTATATAAATGTGTTTTTTATATGATTATTTTTATTAAATTTAATTTCCGTTCTCTTTTATATTTATTATTTGCTACCCTTTTTACTTTAGGTTTATAAAAATCTCATTTTTTGCTCTACCGCAATCTATTTGGTATTATACTATATTTTTAAGATTATGTCAAATTTTTCCTGTGTTTTTAATATCCAAAAAGTAATATTTTATGTTTAAAATATTTTACATCAAAACAAAAAACACTACACAGAAACTTTTTAAATTTCTATGTAGCGTTTTGGCTTTAAATTATTCTAAGACCTTCATATTCATCATAGTCTAATTTTTTACCATTTTGAAGAATTTCTTCTTCAAATTTTTCGAATTTATTTAATGTTACCCTTCTACATCCGTAGTAATTCCGAATTAAAGGCTTCAAACTAAAGAAATTTCTTTCGCCATTGCAATCAGCATATACGCCAACCTTATTAGGTTCAGCTAACACATAACTGCCATTACCTCCTCCAACTAAAATATAGCCTTCATTAAGTTTTTTCCGCAGTTTGCTTTGATTTCCTTGAAAACAAAATGAGCCTGATCCTTTTTCATAAATAAATTCTAAATTTTCTAAAATCATAGATAAACCTCTACTTTCATAATGCTAAAACTATATGTTACTTTTATAGTATAACATTCAAAAAGTTTTATGTCAATTAATTCCTACGATTTTTCCTTCATTATCAATATCCATATTTTCTGCTGAAGGTACTCTTGGCAATCCTGGCATTGTCATTATTTTCCCAGAAATTGCTACAACAAAGTCAGCACCTGCTTTTAATTGTATTTCTCTTATTGATATATCAAAATCTTCTTTACATTCTAGATTTTTTGCATCATCAGAAAAAGAATATTGTGTTTTTGCTATACATACAGGAAGTTTAGAATATCCTAATTTTTCTATTCTATCTATTTCTTTTTCTGCTTCTTTTGAAAATTCAACTCCACTTGCTCCATATACTTCTTTAGCAATTTTAGTTATCTTTGTTTTTATATTATCTTCCAGAGAATAAATAAATTTAAGATTATTTTGTTGTTCCTCATTATTTTGTGTTACTTCAACTATTTTATTAGCAATATCAATTGCACCATTTCCACCTTTTGCCCAACCTTCTACAACACTAACTTCAATACCTTTATTAGATAATTCTTTTGTTATAAATTCAATTTCATTTTCTGTATCACTTGCAAATTTATTTAATGCAACTATTACATTTAATCCAAATTTTTCTCTTAAATTATTAATATGTCTATATAAATTATAGAACCCTTTTGAAATACCATCAATGTTTTCTTCTTGAATTTTATCTTTTTCTACTCCACCATGATATTTTAATGCTTTTGCTGTTGCTACAACAACTGCAATATCAGGTTTTATTCCTGATTTTCTACATTTTATATTTATAAATTTTTCAGCTCCTAAATCAGCACCAAAACCAGCTTCTGTAACAGTATAATCTGCTAATTTCATTCCCATTTTTGTTGCAATTACGCTATTACACCCATGTGCAATATTTGCAAAAGGTCCTCCATGTATTATTGCTGGTGTATGCTCCAATGTTTGTACTAAATTTGGTTTTATTGCATCTTTTAATAAAATTGTCATTGCACCTTCTGCTTTTAATTGTTTAGCATAAATTGGTTCTTCTTTAGAATTATATCCAATTATAATATTTCCCAATCTTTGTTTTAATTCATCAATATTTTCTGATAAACACAAAATAGCCATAATTTCTGATGCAACTGTTATATCAAACCCATCTTCTCTTGGAACAATATTTTTTTCTCCTGATAGACCCGTTTCAATTTTTCTTAATTGCCTATCATTTAAATCGACACATCTTTTCCAAGTTACTTTTTGTATATCTAACTCATTTCCAAAATAAATATGATTATCAATTATACTTGAAAGCAAGTTATTTGCTGATGTAATTGCATGTATGTCTCCAGTAAAATGTAAATTTATATCTTCCATTGGTGCAACTTGTGAATAACCACCACCTGTTGCTCCACCTTTCATTCCAAATACTGGTCCTAGAGATGGTTCTCTTAATGTTAATACAGATTTTTTTCCTATTTTGGAAAGTCCATCTGCAATTGCAATTGAAACTGTTGTCTTTCCGTCTCCCATTGGTGTTGGGCTCATAGCAGTAACCAATATTAATTTACCGTCTTTTTTATCTTTTAATTTTTCATATACTTTATTAGAAATTTTAGCTTTATATTTTCCATAACATTCTATATTGTCTTGTTCAATATTTAATTTTTCTGCTATTTTTTCTATTTTTTCTAATTCTACATTATTTGCTATTTCAATATCAGTCATCTTGCCATCCCCCTTTTTCATAAATTAAAAATTAAATTTTTCTGATTATAACAATTTACTTTTTATGTTTTAGTAGAAAATTTTATTTTTTACTAATTATATTAATTTAACTGTAACTTTGCTTTAAAAACCATTTATGCAATTAATCCTGCTATTACACCTAGTAACGCTCCAACAAAAACTTGAATTGGAGTATGCCCTAAAACTTCTACAAGTTTTTCTGAAACTTGAACTCCTGTTAAACCTGGTGTTTCTATTATTTTATTTAATAAAGCTGCTTGTTTACCTGCTGCTCTTCTTACTCCACAAGCATCATACATAACCACAAATGCCATAATTAAAGCTAAGGCAAAAATAGGTGTATCAACACCTTCATATTTTCCAATTACAGTTGCAACACTTGTTACAACTGCAGAATGAGAACTTGGCATTCCACCAGCTCCCATTATTCTTTTAAAATTGAATTTTTTTGTAGTTATTAAATCATATATTACTTTAAATGATTGTATACAAAACCACATAATTATTGGCACATATATACATTTGTTTTGAATAAAACCCATAAAATTATTCATTGTGTCTTTCCCTTCTACTAATTCATATTTATTATTTGCAAAATATTCATCAAATTACCTAAATCTATTCTGCAACAAAATTCTCTTCTTTTATATTTCCGTCTTCTTGCAATAAAATTGTAATTTTCTTTTCAGCATCTTCTAACATTTTATTACATTCTTTTGAAATTTTTATTCCATCTTCAAATTTAGATATTGATTCATCTAAATTTAAATCACCTTTTTCTAGTTCAGTTACTATTTTTTCTAAACTTTCCATATTTGTTTCAAAATTTGATTTTTCCATACCTCGTCCTTTCAAAATTTTATTATACCTCTATAACAATCCAAATTTAACATTTAAAAATTTTATTCTGCTTCTGTAACAGCTCCTGATTTTACATCAACATTATATCTTGTAACTTCAGTTCTATTCGTTTTATTAATAACCTTTACAATATAAGTTCCATCACTTTGTAATTCTGTTTGATAATCATAAGAATCAACTGAAATTCCCCATTCTTTTTTTGCTAACTCAATTGCTGTTTCTTTGTTTGCTTCTTCAGAATTTTCCTTTTTGCTTTCTTGTTCTTCTTTTCCAACAACAACATTTTGATTAGCCTTAGCTGTATTTGTTGTTTGAGTATTATTTTGAACAGTATTCTCAACTGTTGTATTTTCTGTAACATTTTCAATTACGTTTTCTACTTCATTTACACTATTTTCTGCAACTTCATTTTCTGGTTCTATATATTGATTCAAAGTAGATTCATTACTAACTTGTTTTTCTTCTTTGTTACTTTTTTTTGCAAAATATATTCCCGCAGCTATTACTACTACACATATTATACCTATTATTATTTTTGTTCTGTTTGTCATTTTATACCTCTATTCTTATAAGATTTCTGCTTGTTTTTTACCATCTACAAATCTTATATCAATTTTATCTCCTGTTTTTAATTCATTTACACTTTTTACAATTTTATTTTCATTTTCAACTAATGAATACCCTCTAGTCAATGTTTTTAAAGGGCTTAAAGCATCTAATTTTGATACTAATTCAACATATTTCGTTTTTTCATTTTGTTGTTTTTCTACAACCTTTTTTTCTAATCTTTTAACATAAGAATCAACTTTTAAATAGTTATCATTTATATTTCTTAAAGGCTCTTTAAAAACTCTACTAGACATTGCTTTTTCATATCTTAACTTCATAATTTCAACTTTTTTTACCAAAGTCAATCTTAATCTATTTTGATATGTATTTATTTTCTGTTTTACTTCATAAATATCTGGAACAGCTAATTCGGCTGCCGCAGAAGGTGTTGGTGCTCTTAAATCTGCAACAAAGTCTGAAATTGAAAAATCAGTTTCATGTCCTACTGCAGATATTACTGGCAACTTAGAATTATAAATTGCATGTGCTACAATTTCCTCATTAAAAGGCCATAAATCTTCTAATGACCCTCCACCTCTTGCTAATATTAAAACATCAGCTAAATTATTATCATTCATAAATTTGATTCCATTTGCAATTTTTTCTGCTGCACCTTCTCCTTGAACCGGTACAGGTAACAACCTAATATTTACATTTGGATTTCTTCTTGTACTTACATTTATAATATCTCTAATTACAGATCCAGTTTGTGATGTTAATACACCTATTGTTTTTGGCATTAAAGGAATTTTTTGTTTATGTGATTCATCAAAATATCCCTCTTCTTCAAGTCTACGTTTCAATTCTTCATATTTTTTATACAAAGCACCTACTCCATCTTCTTGCATTGCCTTAACATATATTTGGTAAACACCATCTCTTTCAAAAACAGAAACTCCTCCTAATGCAAAAACTTTCATGCCATCTTTAGGCATGAATTCTAGTCTTTGCGCATAACTTTTAAACATTATGCATTTTATTAGAGAATTTTCATCTTTTAATGTAAAATACATATGTCCTGTATAGTGATTTTTAAAATTTGAAATTTCACCTTTTACCAAAACATTATTCAGATATTCATCATCTGCTATTTTATCTTTTATATAGCTATTTAATTGACTTACGCTAATTGCCATATTTTCATAATTCATATATTACATATCCTTTACAATACTTGCTAAAACTCCGTTAACAAAGTTTTTAGATTTATCTTCTCCATATTTTTTAGCTAATTCAACAGCTTCATTTATTGCAACTTTAAAAGGTACATCACTGTACTTAATTTCATAAATTGCAAGTTTTAAAATTGATAAATCCATTTTTGAAATTCTGCTTAATTTCCATTCGTCTTTTAGATTTTTTTCAATATTAGAAATTATTTCCTCTTTGTTTTTTTCAATTCCAAATATTGCTTCTTTAATATATTTTTTTGCTTCTTCATCTTCTATTTCATTGCTTTCAAAATATAAATCAATTTGCTCTTCCATATTACTTGGTTTTTGAATTTCTAAACTATATATTAATTTGAAAGCGTTCTCTCTAATTGCTGATCTATTCATTTCTTCAATCCTTTACTATTAAATTCTATCTATAAATTTTTTTAATTTAGCTTTTACATCATCTTTATTTTGTTGAATGTAGTTACCAATAAAAGCTCCTGCAACTATTAATAATATTCCAACTATTAAAGCATATAATCTAGTAGCTAAAATAACTATTGCAACAATTACTCCTATTATTGCTCCTTTATAATCACTTATAAATTTTTTAAAATCTTCCATATTTATTACCACCTTTCTTATGGCACAAATTTTCCAAAATTTATGCTTGTGTTTTTGGTTCTTTAGGTTGTCTTTCTTGTGTTACTTTTTTTACATTAATATTAACTTCTTTAACATCTAAATCTGTTGTTTCTTTTACTTTTGATTTTATTTTATTTTGTAAATCAACTGATAAATCTTTTATTACTGTATCAGAGCTTACTACTAAATTAACAAATATATTTACGTTGTTATCTTTATCTAATTGAACTCTAGATGAAACATCTTTGGCAGTTTTATATTCTTTTGTTACAACTTCAACTAAGTTTTCGATTGTTTCTTTTGATATCATTAATTTACCGTTATCATTTGCTAAAAGAATTCCTTGTTTATCTTTTAATTCTTGTTTTGATGTTGGGTCAAAGAATATGCATCTAATTGATAATAATGTAAATAAAACACTTACTCCTAAAATTATTTTTGATGATGTTTCTCCAACTATTAAAGCTTTTACTAAACTTTGTACTATTTCTATATCAAGCCATCTAAATACTAATAAGCATGCAATAACTGATAATATTAATATGATATTTGAATATATAATTAATGTAATTTTTTCTAAAACTTTCATTTTCTTTTACCTCTTTTTCCTCGTATTTTAAATTATTCTTCTGTTGTTTTTTCTTCTTGTTCTGGTTCTTTGTTCTTTTCGTTCTTATTTGTATCTGTATCTACACCTTGAATATGAACATTTACTTCTTCAACCTTTAATCCCGTCATACCTTCAACTGATTTTTTTACTCTGTTTTGAATTTCAAATGCTACATCTGGAATTCTTGAACCATATTCAACAATAATGTTTACATCTATTTTTACTGAATTTTCTGTTTTGTCTACTTTAATTCCTTTTGCCATATTTTTCTTTCCACTAAATACTTCTGATATTCCACCAGCAAATCCCCCTGCCATTGATGCAACTCCTTGCACTTCTGAAACTGCAACACCAGATATAACTGCTATAACATCATTTGATATTTCTATTCCGTTTTCTGTTTTTTCTTCGTTTTGTTGTACCTTTACTTCTTCATTTTCTTTAATTTCATCCATAATGATACCTCCCTCTAATTGTATATATTTTTTATTTTCTAGGAAAATATGCCTTTCGTACAAAATAAAATTGATATACTTAAATTATGTTATAAGTATATCAATTTTTGGTTAATTTTACAACCTTTTTACTCAAATATTTCAAATTCATTTATTTGATTTCCTCTTAAAAAATCACCTATATTC
>CAZHCX010000030.1:0-15098 GCA_964531445.1 uncultured Clostridium sp.
ACAATTACACTGTAATCATATTTAGGAAATTTTTCTTTTAATTTTAACTTCATATCATTTACAATTTGATTAACATTTTCTTCTTCAAAATTAAAAATCACATCAAAAGATACCGCCTTAGCATCCTCATCAACATAGAAACCATGCATTTGGATAATACTTTCATTTTCAGCAATCAAATCATTAATATATTTTTTTAATTTTTTATATTCATCATCATCATTTGATGCATAAATTCCAAGCGTTACAATTATTCCAAGTTCTGTATAAACATCAATCATAATTTTTCTAGTTAATCTATGAATTTCTTTAGCCTTCATTTCATCATCAACCTGAATATGTGCTGTAGCAATATTCTTATTCGGTCCATAATTATGTAATGTCATATCATAAACTCCCAAAACTTTATCATAAGATAAAATCTTTTTCTGCAATTGTTCTATTAAATTTGTATCTGCTCTTCTACCTATTATTTCATCTAAAGTCTCACCCAGCAATTTAATTGAAGAACGCAAAATTATTAATGAAATTATAACACCTAAATATCCTTCTAAAGAAATTTTAAATAATATATTTACAATTGCTGCAACAAATGTTGAAAATGATAAAAATGCATCACTCACAGCATCTGACCCACTTGCAATTAAACTTCCAGACTTTAATTTTTCACCTTGTTTTTTTACATATTTTCCAAAGAAAAATTTTACTAAAACTGCAACAATAATTACAATTAATGTCATTTTCGAATAATTAGTACCATCCGGATGAATTATTTTTTCTACTGATTCTTTTATTGATGTTAGACCTGCAATCATTATAATTACAGCAATTATTACTGATGAAAAATACTCAATTCTTCCATATCCATAAGGATGCTTTTTGTTAGGTTTTTTTCCTGATAATACTGTTCCAATTATTGTAATGATTGACGAAAGCGCATCACTTAAGTTGTTTACTGCATCTAATATGATTGCAATAGAGTTTGAAAGAAGTCCTACTATTGCTTTAAAAAATACTAAAAATACATTTACAACTATTCCTGATACACTTATTTTTATTATTTTTTTATCTCTATCTATTTTAATCACGCTTTCTTTATTAAAAGATTATAATTATATTTATTAACTTCTCTTATTTTAATGCTTCTAATATATCTTCTTTAGCTGTTAAACCAATAAATTTTTTTGATATTTCTCCGTCTTTTATAACTAATATTGTTGGAATACTCATAACTCCATATTCTTGTGCTAATTCCATTTCTTCATCACAATTTATTTTTCCAACTTTTACATCCATATTTTCGTTTGCAATTTCATCAATAACTGGTGACATCATTTTGCAAGGAGCACACCAATCTGCATAAAAGTCTACTAATACTGTTCCTTTATAATTTTTAACTTCATTTTCAAAGTTTTCTGTTTTAAATTTGTTTACCATTTTATTTTCCTCCCTTAACATATTTTACAGCTGAAAGTCCAGCTTCTGCACCTTCATAAACAGCCTTACTTACTTGTAATAATCCACCTGTTACATTTCCGCAAGCATAAATTCCTGGAACATTTGTCTCCATATTTTTATTAACTTTGATATTGTCTTTTTCTGTTAAAATTCCTAATGTTTTTGCAAAATCGTTTGCTCCAGCCTCGCCTAATGCAACAAAAACACCATCAACATCTAATGTAGAATCATCTTCAAAAATTATTTTTTGAACCCTATCTTCTCCAATAATTTCTTTAATTTTTTTATCATTAACAGTAAAATTATTATTTTCAGAATTTAATTTTTTACCATCTGTTACTATTGTAATATTCTTTGTAACATTATTCAACATTTTTGCTTCAGAAATTGCAAATTCTCCATTTCCAATTACAGCTATATTTTTGTTTCTATAGAAAAATGCATCACATATAGCACAATAAGAAATCCCTTTACCTTCAAATTCTTTTATTCCTTTTATATTTGGTGCTATTTTTTTATTACCTGTTGATATTATTACTGCTTTGGTTTTATATCCTTCAACCGGTGTTTTTACTTCATATTCAGCACCTAGATTTTCAATTGCTGTAACCTCTTCTTCTACAAAATCAACACCTAAATTCTTAGCTTGTTTTATACCATCATTATATAATTGTTCTCCAGTAATTCCATCTGGAAAACCATAATAATTATCAATTTTTGTTGCTTTTTCTAAATTTGAAATTCCTTTATATATAACCAAAACCTTCATATTAGCTCTTACTGCATATAAAGAAGCAGATATTCCAGCAGGTCCAGCTCCAATTATTATTATATCGTACATCTTATTTTCCTCCGTTTTCTAGTATTTTATATAAGATTTTGTATAAATTAATAGCTTCTTCTTCACTTAAATTAACACACTTTGCAACACATGTTGGAACATCTTTTGCTTGATTTCTTAAGTCCATTCCTTGTTTTGTGATTGTTACAATCAAATTTCTTTGGTCTCCATCATCTCTGTTTCTTTTTATATATCCTTTTTGCTCCAATTTTTTAAGCAATGGTGTTAATGTACCGGAATCAAGAAATAATTTGTTTCCCAATTCTTTTACATTAATTTGATTATTTTCCCATAAACACATCATTGTGATATATTGCGTATATGTTAAATTCAACTTTTCTAAAAACGGTTTGTATTGTCTTATTACTTTGTTTGATGCTGCATATAACGGAAAGCAAATTTGATTTTCTAATTTTAAATTGTCAAATTCATTTTTTACCACTTTTATCATTCCTTTATTTTAATAATTCTGCAATTCTTTCTTCAATTTTTTCTGGTGTTACAGTAGATTCAAATCTATCAATAACATTTCCATTTTGATCAACCAAAAACTTTGTAAAATTCCATTTAATATCACTTGATGTTTTCCAATTCTTGTCCATTTTACTTACGATAGGAATTAAAATTTTAGCTTTTAAACCCTCAAATCCTTTAAAACCTTGTTGTTCTTTTAAATATTTAAATAGTTCAGATTGATTTTCTCCATTTACATCTATTTTTTTGAATTGTTCAAATTGTGTATGATATTTAAAAGTACAAAATTCGTGTATTTCATCATCACTTCCCGGTGCTTGATTTCCAAATTGATTGCATGGAAAATCTAATATTTCTAATCCCTTTTCATGATATTTTTCATATAATTTTTCTAGTCCTTCGTATTGTGGTGTGAACCCACATCCTGTTGCTGTGTTTACTATTAATAGAACTTTTCCTTTGTATTGTGATAGTTCTACATCTTCGTTTTTATTATTTTTTACAGTTATGTCATAAATATTCATAATCATTTCCTCCTTATTTTTTGACAATTGCGGCAATGCGACAACGGTCCCAGACTTTTTTATCTTATTTATTGTATACAATTAAATTGTATACAATGTAATTGTATTTTATCATTTATTTTAAAATTGTCAAGTGTTTTTCTAAAATTTATATAAAATCAAATAAGATAGTAATTAAGCATCTATTTATACTTTTTACTATCTTTGTATTTTTATTCAATTTAATTATAATTTTCAACCGAATAATCAACGTCCCCAAAGGTTTAATTATTTTCCTAGCACATCATTAGGATTAATTTGAGCACCATCCTTCAAAACTTCAAAATGAAGATGTGGTTCATCTGCAATTTCAAAAGCAGCAGTATTACCAACAGTACCTAATGATTGACCTTTTTCTACTTTTTCACCTTCAACTACGAATTCAGAAGTCAATAAATTTGAATAAACAGTTTGATATCCATTAGCATGTTCAATTATAACAGTAAGTCCAAATCTTGGATCATTTTTAATAGATTTTACTGTTCCTGCTTCTGCAGCTTTTACAACAGTAGTTTTATCTGCTTTAATATCAACACCCATATGAGTTGTCCATTCTTGTAAAGTTTCTGAATAAATTAAATTTTCATTAGAAAAATCTCTAACAACATCACCTTCAACAGGCTTTTCAAATTTTAATTCAACAGATTCATCTTTCTTAGAATCAGAATTTTTTGTATCTGAACTTTTTGCGCCAGCGTTTGTTTGAGCAGTTGAATTTTCTGGAGCTACATTTTTTGTTGTTAAAACATTTGATTCAGCATTAGAAATTGCTTTATTTAAATCAACTTTATTATTTGATGCAGTTTTATTATTACTTGTGTTGTTATCATTTCCATTATTTGTTGTCTTTTTATTATCAATTGATTTATTTTCAGTATTATTATTACCAACCTTATTAGTGGCAGAGTTACTCATCTCATTTTTTGACTCATTTACACTTTTTCCTATTTCTGTACTAGCACTTTGTGTATTTGAAGAACTTGTGTTATTCATAATACTAGATAATTGCTCACCTGTTAACATCCCTTGTTTAACTTCTTTATTTAAATTCTTACTATAAATTAATAATCCCAAAACGATAACAGCAAGTATTGCAATCCCAGTACCAGCATACTTTATAATCATCTCATTTAAATTTCTTTTATTTTCATTTTTTCTCGCTTCTCTTCTCATAAAATCCTCCTTAAAAATTTATTTATATTACAATTATTTCCGGATTTTATAAAAATATACATTTCGATTAAACATATCTTCAATTTAAACTTAACAATCATTTTAATCAAACATAACTCTAATTTAAATTCAACATTTATTTTGATTAAACATTATTCAAATCTTTAACCTCTACACCAGTATAAAAATGTTTGATTATATTCTCTGCGTTATTCCCTTGCTTTGCCATACTATCAGCACCAGTTTGACTCATTCCTACTCCATGCCCATAACCTTTAACTGAAAATTTTATGTTGTTATTTTCTTTAGAAATTTCAAAATTTGTTGATTTAAGCCCCAACAATGTTCTTGCCTCTACACCAGAAAGATTATGATTTCCAAATTTTATTGTTTTAACTCTTGTACTTTCCGTAAATTCTAAAATTTTTATATCATCATCATTTGCAAAATCAATTGAAATATCATTATATTTTTCCTTTAATTTATTTAACAATTCTTCCTGTGTAAACACAACCTCTGATGCATATTGAGTGTATGCTTCTTCGCCTGATGTTTGAACACTTTGCAAATATGGATATCCTGTTCCTCCCCATACATTTACTGGAACTTCTGTTACGCCACCACTATTTGAATGAAAAAAAGCATCAATTGGTTGATTATTATAAGTTATTATTTGTCCTTTTGTATCATTTACACTTTTACATATTTTATCCCAATTACTATTTCTTTGACTCTCTTCCCATCTATTTAATCTATCCTCTTTAGAAATCCACGCCTGGCAACATTTTGAATCATCACATATATCTGCATTGTCATGTTTTTTATTTAAAATCTTATACACCGTATATGTTCTTGCGACAATAGCTTGTGCTTTTAATGCTTCTGTTTCATATGTTGCAGGCATTTCAGCAGATACAACATTACATAAATAATCATCAAGATTCACCTGTTCAACTTGACCTGTACATTTATGCAATAAATTTATCGTTCCATATTTTTTATATTGATATTCTTGACTTTTCTCTTGTTGACTGGATTCTTGATTTTTTACTTCTTGTTTATTATATTCACTTTGTTCAATATTTTTAGCATTAACATCCTGATTAGCTGCTGTTTTTGTTCTTTTAGTCAACAATGATGGAACTATAAAACAAATTAGAACAAATGATACCAAATAAATCAAAATCTTCTTCATCTAAATCACCTCAATTATGCTGATGTTAATTTTATTCTCATACTATTTAAAATTTTCTTTTCAATTCTAGAAACTTGTACTTGACTTATACCAAGTATTTTCGCAACTTCAGTTTGAGTTTTTTCTTTATAAAATCTAAGCAAAATCAATTCTTTATCTCTATCTTGCAATTCATTTATTAACTGATTAACAACCATTTTATTTGTTATAAGTTCTTCTTCATTTTTACCTGTTGAAATTTTATCAAATATGGTCATTTGCTTTCCATCTTTATTTTCTGCACCGGATGCCCCATCAATTGATTCAACAGAATTTGTTGATTCCATAGCAATTACTACATCTTCCTTTTGAACCTTCAGTTCTTTGCAAATTTCTTCAATTGTAATTTCTTTTCCAGTTTTTATTAAATAATGCTTTTTTAATTCATTTATTCTTACATTTAACTCCTTTATACTTCTACTTACCTTAATTGGTCCGTCATCTCTTATAAATCTTTTTATTTCTCCCAATATATATGGTACTGAATATGTTGATAGTTTTACTTCAAAGCTTGTATCAAATCTTTTTATTGATTTTATAAATCCTATGCATCCTATTTGGTATAAATCTTCAGCTTCATAACCTCTGTTCATAAATCTTTTTACAATACTCCAAATTAGCCCATTATTATCTCGTAAAAGTCTGTCCATTTCAAATCTGTCTCCATTTTGAGCTCTTTTGATTGAATTTATATCGTTTTCATACATATACACTACCCCTATTTTATTCTTTTGTTATTGTCATAACATCATTTTCATCTTCAGTTGATTCCTCTTCATTTTGATTTTTTATTGTTTTTGTTAATGTAACTTTTGTCCCCAAACCAACGATAGATTCTACTTTCATATCATCCATAAAACTTTCCATTATTGTAAACCCCATTCCAGACCTTTCAAGATTTGGCTTAGTTGTGTACAATGGTTCTTTTGCAGCATCAACATTTACTATTCCCTTTCCGTTATCACAAATTTGAATCATAATTTTATTTTCTGAAAGATGCGCGTTTATTCTTATTAATCCTTGTCTATTTTCATAAGCATGTATTATGCAATTTGTTACAGCCTCTGAAACAGCAGTTTTTATATCTGCTAATTCATCAATTGTTGGATCTAATTGAGATGCAAATGCAGCAACAGTAATTCTTGCAAATGCTTCATTTGATGGCTTACTTATAAATTCTAATTTCATCTCGTTTTCAAATTGTTCTTTCATATCATTTCCTCCTTAAATTTCTGTAACTGGTATTAATTTTAAAATACCACTCATTTCAAATATTTTTTTTACATTTTGCGTTAGATTTGCAACCTCTAATTTACCACCTAACATATTTGCAAATTTATATCTCCCTATTATCAACCCTATTCCGCTACTATCCATGAAAGTAACACTATCAAAATCAAATACAACTTTTCTAGGCATATATCTTTCAATTTCATAATCAGCTTTCCTCCTTATCTTTTGTACATTGCAATCATCAATTTCATCAGTAATTTTAAAAACAAGCAACTTGTCCTCTTCATAAAATTTTGATTCCATTTTTGTTCCTCCTTTGTTTACTTTCTTTTCATTTTTGTATTATAATTCTTTTTCCATTATTTTCCAATAGCAAAACAGTAGAAGTTTTGTCGAATATAGAGAAGTTTTCGACAAACAGAAAATTATTAAAAGATACGCCCTTTTTTGATAACTTGACAACAAAAAAACAGGTGTTACCCTGTTTTCTTGTTATTTTTGATAAAATGAATTTTGTGTACTTCCAGGAGCTGGGCTTCCTTTTTCAACTAAACATATTTCAATTGCTTCTAGTCTGTACGCATATCCTGCACTTCCTGATGATTGACCATTTTTTGCCCAGCCTAACCATCCGAAATTTTGGCAATGAACTCTATAATAAACATCATATTTTTGAGCCATTTGACCCGTTAATCTAATTTGAATCGCCTCTAACCTTAATGATTTTCCACTTGTACCTGACATTGCTCCGTTTTTTACAAAACCCTGCCATCCTATATTTTGTACATGCGTTCTGTATTCAATATCTCCTGAATATTTTTGATCATCTAAATTAATTTTAATTCCTTCTAATCTTAGACTTTGTCCTGATGTACCAGATGTTTCATTGTCTCTTACTGCTCCTTGCCAACCTATGTTTTGTACATGAGTCTGATATGTTAAATATTTTCTAATATATGGTTTTGTTGTTTTTCCCGGTGCTGCTCCGCCTTTTTTTACAAGTCTTATTTCTATTCCTTCTAGTCTATATGCATAGCCAGAACTTCCTGCTTCTTCTCCATTTTTAGCCCAATCTAACCATCCGAAATTTTGACAATGAACTCTATAATAAACATCATAATATTTTGAAATTTCGCCTGTTAATCTAATTTGAATTGCCTCTAATCTTAATGATCTTCCACTTGTACCTGACATTGCTCCATTTTTCACATAACTTTGCCATCCTATATTTTGTACGTGTGTTCTATATTCAATTCCTCCACCGTATTCATTGTTATCAAGATTTATATTAATTCCTTCTAGCCTTAGTGATCTTCCTGATGTTCCTGACATTGCACCATTTCTAACATAACCCTGCCATCCATCATTTTGTACGTGTGTGCGGTAACCAACATCTGGAACTTTTTTCTCAGTTTTTGTTGGCGTTGTTGGTTGTATTGGCTGAGTTGGTGTTTGTTGTTTTGGAACTGTTACTGTACAAGTAGCTTTCTTCCCATTACTTGTAGTAGCTGTAATAACTGCTGTTCCTTCTCCTTTTGCAGTAACTAATCCTGATGCATTAACTGTTGCAACATTAGCATTGCTTGTTGTCCAAGTTACTGTTTTACTTTGTGTTGTATTACTTGGTAATATTGTTGCTCCTATTGTTTTTGATATTCCTTTATTTAGTGTTACATTTGTTGGATTTAAATTAATTCCTATTATTTCTACAACTGTTGGTTTTGTAGGCTGAGTAGGTGTTGTTGGCTGACTTGGCTTACTTGGTTGTGTTGGTGTTGTTTGTTGTTTTGGAACCGTTATTGTACAAGTAGCTTTCTTTCCATTAACCGTAGTAGCTGTAATGACAGCCGTACCTTCTCCAACAGCTCTAACTAATCCAGTAGAATCAACTGTAGCAACACTATTATTACTTGATGTCCAAGTTACCTTCTTACTCTGTGTTGTATAATTTGGTGTAATTGTTTCACCAACAATTTTTGTAGAACCTTTATTTACTGTAGCACTTGTTGGATATACACTAATTCCTGTTATAGGAATTACAGTTGGTTGCGGTTTTTTAACTGTTACTGTACAAGTTGCCTTTTTACCATTAACTGCTGTAGCAGTAATCACTGCAGTACCATATCCTGTAGAAGTAATTTTACCACTATCACTTACTGATACAATTTTGTCATTACTTGAAGACCATGTAACTTTTGTACTTGAAATATGCTCTGAAGGTGTTAATGTAGCCCTCAAATATTGACTATATCCAGTATTTCCAAATGTATAACTTGACATATTAAGTTCTACTTTTTCAATAGGATCTGCAATTTTTAAAGTTGATATATATTGAGATACTCCATTTGTATCACTTTTATTTCCATAACCTCTATATTTAATATTTTCTAATTCTAATTTACTTTCGCTATATCTCGCTGTACTCTTTGCTCTAAGATTAATATTTAAAACAGTATTTATTATTTTTGTAATATCTGTTCCGCAATCATAAGAAATATGCACCTTTCCACTTCCAAATGTTACTTTTGCATATTTTAAAGTTGATGATGCAGAAACAACTTCAAATTTACTTGCATCATATATAAAATCAAACTCAAATTTATCCAAATATATTGGATAATATGTATCTGCTTGTATTACACTAACAGTTGTACTCTTTCCTGGTTCAAGATAATCCCTGAAACTAGAAAGTCCATTTTTTATTTTAAACGTAGGTTTTATCGTAACACTTGGTATAACAAGTACCTTACAAGTTGCTTTTTTACCTTTGTAATCAGCTGTTACGGTTATTTCTCCATCTGTTGATAATTTATCGCCTAATGCTGTTAATGCACCATTAGAATCAATTGTTGCAAGTTTTGTATCAGAAACTGACCATTTAACATCTTTTACATTAAACTGAATTCCACTTGTATTTATTAGTTTAATATTTTCTGTTTTACCAACTTCTACAATATATTTTGATTGTTCTATTTTAAAATTTCCAGTGTCACTTGTTGCTCTTACTAAACAAGTTGCTGTCTTTCCATTAAGTGTTTTAACTGTTATTGTTGCAGTACCATTTCCTACAATTGTAACTTCTCCTAATTGGTTAACTCTTGCCACATTTGTATTTGATGAACTCCAAATTGTCCTAATTTCTGTAGCATCACTTGAGAATGTCGGTTTAAGTATTACTTTTGAATTAATAGCTCCAACAATTTCTTTTTTATCTAAAGAAATTGACGTTGGATATATTTTCTGTTTTGCTTCATTTACACTTTTAAATACACTTCTATATTTAACATCTTCTGTTTTTCCTGTATTATAATTTTTTACATTTTTAACAGTAATTTCATAAACGCTTCCATCTTCTTCATTTAAATCAGAATTATAAAATGAAACCATATCACTATTAATTACAAATCTATTTATTCCACTTTGAGTTTGTGTTTCAAATTTCCATTCCATATTATCATTCAATCTTTTTACATAAACATTTGTTGATGATGTTGTACTGTATTTACTATAAAATTTACATGTCCAATATCCACCTGAAAATGCTTCTATAGGAGTTATTCCAGCACTTGGCCACGCAACCATTGAAACGCCTGATGATGAATAACCTGAAAATCTGTGACAAGATTGACTGCCAGTTGTTCCTAGTCCAAAATTGACATGATTTGGATTAAGTAAATTATATCTGTGACCAGCTGTAATAGGAGATCCGTTTCCATCATTTAAAGCATGAGTTATTGATGATATCATATCACCATAATATAAATTTTCTGATGTCATATTCTTTTGTGCAATTTCATAAAATTCTTGACTTACTTCATCTGGTTTTTTAGGAAAATGTGGATTTGGATTACTTATACCCTTGTTATTAATATAAGAAGTTAATGTAGCTTTATGTTGTGCATAGTTTGATAGAGTTTTATCATATGTTACTTTTGATAAACCTGCACCAACTCTTATTGCGTTTAAATAATCTACAGCACCTTTTAATTTATTTTCTTTAATCTCTCCAGCTACTAATGGTACTTTATTATAAACAGGTTTTGTTACATAATAATCAGTTCCATTTTGGTTAAAAACACTAACTGAGTTTTCATATGTTGATTCTACTAAATTTAATTTAGCATTTTCATCAGCAGTTAAAGCAACTGGCTTATTATTATCCTCAAATAAGTCTTTTGCAACATAAAATGCAGAAACACTTCCTGTATATTTCTTTTGTTCTTCATTGTAATACAATCCGTAATTTAAATATGCATATTTTTTATCAGTGGTTGGATAATATTTCATTGCAATACTTGCAGGTCTCATGGGACTTGGTAATTCTGAATAATTACACAAATATCCTATATCTGTACCAGCCTGTTTAAAATAAGAACTTTTTTGATTCTCTTCTGCATATTCTTTTATACTTTTTCCATCATTTTGTATTCTTTTAATCATATCATAAATTTCTTCATTATACTCTGCCATTGGAGCATTACTATATACTTTTAAATAGTGATTTACCATTAAAACAGCATGTTGAGAAATATATTTTTCGTATGAATATTTATCATTCATAAACTCTGCAAAATAAGCATTTACCTTACTTTGTGTTATATTATCTTTATTATACATAAGCACACCAATTATATTAGAAGTAAATGCACCATCTATAACAGTATCTCCATCAAGATAACTTACAGTTTGAGAACTTGGCTTTTTATCTCCAGCTGAATATTTTGATGTTACAAAATCATCTGACATTGCACCATAAGAAACAATTTTGTTATTTGAATCTGTTTCTATGTATAACAAATCCTTATAATCCGTTTTGTAATATGTATACATTTTTCCTCCAAATGCTGAAGGTGTAACAAGTTTAGGTTGTGCTCCATATGCTTTTGTTACTTGATCTGCAGTCATATCTTTTGTTATTGTAACACCTGCAGATTTTATTAACGTGTTACTGTCTAAAGTTGCTGCTTTACTTTTGTTTGATAACATTATTAACACTAATATTCCAATTGTTATAACCAAAAGTCTTAGTTTTGTTTTTTTCATTAAATCCCCTCCTATTTTTTCCTTTTATTTTATGAGAATATTTTATCATTTTAAGTTTATATTTTCAATAAATTTCGATTAGATTTTATATTTCTTGCTATTAATTTTCAAAATCATTTACAAAAAAAGATTGTCAAAAGGGACGTACCCTTTTGACAATTTTTACTCATCTTCTAAACTTGCATCATATTCAAATTCAACATTAATATCTTCATTTTTCTTTTGAGATTTATCGCTATTTTTACACTCTTTCTTCTCTTTATCTTTATCGCAATTTTTCTTAGTTCCCATCATTTTATTCATCATACAATTAGTTTTTTCAAGCAAATCCGGAACATAATCTAACAATTTATCCATACTTGAAGAATGATTTACCGGCATTAATTTTACACCATCAGATTGAATTACTAAAAAAGCAATTGGATTTATAGAAACACCAGCACCTGCTCCTCCACCAAATGGCAATTTATATTGAATTTGTTCCTCTTTTTCTGCTTTTTTATATTCATCTATTGTTTCGCCATTAAATTCACTACCTCCTGCAGCAAACCCAAACGAAACCTTTGAAATTGGAATTATAACTATATTGTTTGACGTTTCGATTGGTTCACCTATTATAGTATTAACATCAACCATATCTTTAATGCTGTTCATAGCTGTAGTCATAAGACCTTCTATTGGATGTTCGCTCATTTATATCACCTTTCCTTTTCTTATTTATAACACATATTGTATTTATAATATGTATCATTTTAACTTGAAATATACCTGAAAATTTGATATTTACCAAATTTTTATCTATAAAAATTGGAGATATTTCAAAATAATGATTTTCATTAAATTTTTCAAATTTTTTTCTCAAAACTATTGCCACAGTAGAACTTATAACAGGAATAATAAACGCTGTTAATGCTGCATCTTCAGTACCAATTAATAATCTTAAATCAAATTTTTGTGAATCAATTTTTAAGTTTTTTAGTTTTCTTAAATCTTTCAAATCTATTTTATTTTCATCTTCAAAAAGTCTCGTCTTTTGCTTATTTAACATATTTTTAACATTTTGACTCTCTGACATTTTCTTGACCTTCTCATCTGTTATGTTAGTTTTAAAAATAGGTAAAAAGTTAAATATATAAAATACTGTTTCAATTTTGTAGTTTGAATTTATGTTACTATTATTATTACAATTAATATTTTTTTGAGAATTAAATTCAAAATTATCAATTTTAATTTTTATTCTTGTTGTAACAAATGCTATAACAAGTATCGCCAAAATAAAAAGAAAAACCAATATATCACCTTCTTTTAAAGTAATATAGTTAGTTTTTCCATAATTTAACTTTTTAAACTTTTAATCTTCTTAATTTTAAAATTTATAATTTTATTTTTATTATTTCAATTTAATAATTGCACAAATTTTTAGCACCTTATTTTTTCTTTTCTTCTACAATAATATCTCCAAATAATTTTTCTTGACTCGTAGAAACTTTATCTCTTCTAGACATCTCAAGTAAACCACTAAAAGCAGTAACAACCTCTTGCTTTTCATTTTTATTAATAGTAAAAATTCTATTGAAAACAAATCTCTTATGTTTAGCCAAAATTTTATACATCTCTTTAACCTTATCAGCAACAGTATATTTATCAACCAAAGCAATCTTTTCAATATTTTTAGCATTTTGATTTAACTTAACACTATTTCTTTCAACCAAAGCCCTATAAACTTCTGGAATTTTATCAGGTTCATAATCCTTTTCCAATTTCTGCTTAGGAAGTTTTATATCCTCTTGACCCTTAAAAAATCTCTTGGAAAATATATTGTAATTCTCTTTTAATGTTTTACTAATCTCTTTAAACTTTTTATACTCAATAATTCTTCTAATCAACTCTTCCTCAGTAATCTCTTCCTCTTCAGCCTCTTGTTTAGGCAATAACTTTTTAGATTTCAAAAACAACAATGTAGAAGCCATAACCAAAAATTCACTAGCAATCTCAAGATTCATCTCCTCCATTGCATTCAAGAAATCAACATACTGATCAGTAATTTCACTCAAATTAACATCATAAATATTCATTTTATTTTTATCAATTAAAAAGCACAATAAATCCAGCGGACCTTCAAAATTATCTATTTTAATTGAATATTTCTTTGTTTCTAACGTAAGTATTGACATCTTATTTCCTTTCACAGGGATTTAGGGACGTTCCTTAAAATCCCTGTTAGCAGGGATTAAGGGACAGTCCTCTGCCCTTTATATAAAATTGTACAAACAAGGAGTGTCCCCTGTTCCCTTGAAAAAGGGATTTTAAGGAACGTCCCTAAATCCCTTTTTCATCAAATATTGTTTTATTTCGTCGTGTTCCATTGATGCTGATTTTTTGTATATGATATTTTCCATTGATTTTCTTTCGTATTCATCAAGTTCTTCTTTGTTTTCATATATATAGTCTTCTATATCGTTTTTATTTAGACCTTTTGCCATTAATTTATATTTTAATTCTCTTACTGATAAGTTTTTTAGTGCGATAAAATTGTTTACTGCTTTTCTTATGTATTCTTTGTCGTCTATATATTTGGCTTCTTTTAGATATTCTATTATATCCTCTAAAAGATTTTCTTCGTATTCTTTTGCAAATTTTGTTCTTATTTCGCTTTCTGTTCTTTTTTTGTATAGTATGTATTTTAATACTTTTGTTTTTCCTTTATCAAATTCTTCTAAAGTGTACATATATTACTTCCTTTTCTTTTATAATTCTTACTCTCTTATCCTTTATATTTATTGGTTTTTCGATTTTTTTCTATTTTACTATAAAAAATTTACTTTTTCAAGATTTTTATGCCAATTTGATTTTATATTGTTACCTTTAAAAATTCATTTTAACTATTGCTTTCGAATCAATTTTATGTTAATATATCTATCAGTTATATTTCAATTTTATTTCTGGTATTTCTACCAAAAATTCACAAAAATCAAAAAAATAAAAAGAAAGAAGGTATGTACTATAGGAAAATTATTAAATCCAAAAACAGACTATGTATTTAAAAGAATATTTGGACACATTGGAAACGAAGAAATTA
>CAZHCX010000031.1:0-14374 GCA_964531445.1 uncultured Clostridium sp.
TCGAAAGAACCAAATCCAACTAATTGAACTTTATCTCCTTCTACTAATGCGTTTGAAACTACTTCTACAAAAGCGTTAACTGTTTCTTCAGCAGCTTTTTTTGTTTCTCCTGTTTTTGCAGCTATTGCTGCGATTAAATCAGCTTTGTTCATTTAAACTACCTCCTATAAGATTTGAATATTTATGTACTTTTATCGCCTGAACTAAGCAATAACCGTACTGTATAATAATCTATTCGCCAACTTTCGCTAAAATCCTTCTTTTTTTTTAATAAATTTTAAATTTTTCTAAAATTCTAACAATTTTATCTCCTGCTGGCATCATTTTAAATTCATCTTTTGTAAATATCCTTAATGCTACAACTGACAATATATATATAATTGTAGCAATTATTATTGCTAATATTGTAGCCAATCTTTCAACTATTATTCCTTTTAAAACAACATAACTAAAATATGAGCAAATTCCCATAATTATTGTTGCAATTGCAGGCTTTAAAACAAATTTTGAAAATGTTAAATTTAATTTAATATTTTTTCTAAGCATTGTAAATACTATACAAAATGCTACAAAATGACACGCTACAGAACCAATTGCTGCTCCATATATTCCTATTGATGGAATTGGTATTAAAATTATATTTAATATAAACTTAACAAAAACCCCTATTCCTAATGATATTGTAGGAATCATCAATTTTCCATATCCTTGCAATGCTCCATTTATAGTTTGATCTAATATTGTAAAAATTATTGTTAAAGAACTTATTTGTAATATTAAAGCACCACTATTTGCATTTGGAAATAATAAATTTAATATTGGTTGTGCAAATATATACATACCAACAGTACAAGGAAGTCCAATTAACATTGAAACAAGTAATGAAAAAGATGTTTTTTCTGTAATTGTCTTTTTATCATTTCTTGCCTTTGCAGCAGATATTGCAGGAACTAATGCTGTAGCAAATGCTACATTTATTGCAAGTGGCAAACTTGTTAATGTATCAACTTTTCCACCTAAAATTCCATACAATGCAGTTGCCTTATCCTCATCCATAAACATTTTTAAATTTCTAACAACTGTAAATGAATCAACATTTTTATTTATTGATGACATTATTGCTGTTAATGTAATTGGAATTGCAACCAACATTATCTTTTTAATAATGTCTGAAACTCTTTCATATTTATAATTTACTGTGTTTTTTATTTCATCAGCTAATTCTTTTCTTTCACTTCTATAATATAAAACTAGATATCCAAATCCTAAAAATGTTGCAAGTGTTGTTGCTAAATTTGCACCTGCAGCCATCCATTCAGTTGATACATTTGAAAGTATTGCAACTAATTCAACTACCATAATTGTAAGCAATGTTTTAAATACTTGCTCTAAAGTTTGAGATCTTGCCCCAACACTTATTTTTTGTCTTCCATTAAAATATCCTCTCATAACAGAAGCAACTGTAACAAAAAATACAGCTGGTGATAATGCAACTAACGTCATTTCTGCATCTGGAATTTGAAGCCAATTATACGCAATTACATGAGCTCCAAAAAATAACAACATACTTCCTACTAATCCTATTACAGCAAATGTAGCAAATGCTATTTTGAAAACTCTGTGAGCTCCTTTATGATCTCCAACTGCAACTCTTTCTGATATCAATTTAGAAATAGCACTTGGAACTCCTATTGAAGATATTGTAAGCAATAATGCATATATTTGATATGCTCCTGCTGAAATTCCATTTCCTTTATCCCCAAATCCACTTCTATTTGTTAAATAAAGTGTATAAACAAGTCCTAATATTTTTATTAAAACCTGTGAAAACATCAGGGTTACAACCCCTTGCATAAACCCTTCTTTTTTAGGCTTACTATTTATATTTTTACTTTTTATTCCTATCAATTTATCCTCCTATGTTTGTTTATTAATTAATATTTTTTATTTACTGATTTTATGCGAATTTGTATATATTATAATTTTTATTTTATTTTTAATCAATACTTTTAACAAATTTTCCAAAAACAATTGACAAATCGCCATTTTTGTAATAAAATATTTAAGCATTATGTAGAATATGATTTAAATATAAAACTTCTCCCCGGTGGTTTTAAATTTAAGTTTCATATATATAAAATAAAAAATATTAAAAATAGGAGGGTATTATTACCATGAATAATACAACATATAGCCCAAAAAAGGCTGAAATAGAAAGCAAATGGTACATAATTGATGCAGCTAACAAACCATTAGGTAGAGTTGCTACAGAAGCTGCAAGATTATTAAGAGGAAAACACAAACCAACATTTACACCTAACATTGATACAGGTGATCACGTTATCGTATTAAACGTTAAAGACGTTATATTAACAGGAAAAAAATTAGATCAAAAAATTTATAGACATCACTCAGGATACATTGGTGGAATGAAAGAAACTCCAGCAAGAGTAATGTTAGAAAAAAATCCAGAAAAAGCTATGACATTAGCTGTTAAAGGAATGTTACCACACAACTCTTTAGGAAGAGCTCAATTAAAGAAATTAAGAGTTTATGCAGGAGCTGAACATGAAAACCAAGCTCAAAAACCAGAAGTATGGGAGGTAAAATAAGATGGCTAAATCACAAAACATTGTTTACACTGGAACAGGAAGAAGAAAATCTTCAATTGCCAGAGTTAGATTAGTAGAAGGAAACGGAAAAATCACTATAAATGGTAAAGATATAAACGAATTCTTCGGATTAGAAACATTAAAAGTTATAGTAAGACAACCTCTTACAGTTACAAATACAACTGACAAATATGATGTTATTTGTACAGTTAAAGGTGGAGGATTTACAGGTCAAGCTGGAGCAATCAGACATGGTATTGCAAGAGCATTAAACGAAGCTAATATCGAATTCAGACCAGCTTTAAAATCAAACGGATTCTTAACAAGAGATTCTCGTATGAAAGAAAGAAAAAAATACGGTCTTAAAAAAGCAAGAAAAGCTCCACAATTCTCAAAAAGATAGAATTTATCAAAAAAACTCGGAATATACTTCCGAGTTTTTTATCTATTTTTTAATTTTTCCCGATTATTCAAATCATAATAATTACTAGGAACATTCCCAACAATAACATTCTCCATAATCAAAACCTTATTAGTAACACTCTCAGTAATATCATCATAAGGAGTCAAAATACCAATCTCACAATCAATCTGCAAATACACCCTATGCAAAGTCTGACTAATCCCCTGAGAAACAAACTCACTCTTCAAATCTGTTTTAACATTTCCAATTGTTGAAATCTTAATAGGAATTTCCGGACCAATACCAGAAAACAACTTAATACCAACAAAATTACCAGCATTAATTCCAACCGTCTCTCTTCCCCTATTATCAATTTCTTTTTGAATCTGCAAAGCAATTTTTGCAGTAATTTGATTTATTAAAAAAACATTAGATTTTATCATTGCAATATTTCCACTATTATCCTTCTCTAAAATAAATAACTCTTCATAATTATGCTTATTAATAACATCCAAAGTTTGCTCATTAGAAATCTCTATTGCAACAGAACTTGCCTTATCTTTGCACACTACATCAAATACAGGCAAAATTGCATTTAATACTAATTTAACAGTACTAAATGCAATTATTATAATAAATAAAATTTTAAATATTTTTTGTTTTTTTCTATTTTCTTTTTTATTAACTTTAAAACCTGAAACAACCATTCTTGGTCTAGAATATATTTTACTCATAATTAGCTTCTAAAACTCTCTCAAATCTAGGAATAAACAACTTTTGTCCTGGCATAATTTGATTTGCATTTTCAATATCATTTACTTTTGCAATACTTTCAACCGTACTACCAAACTGCTTCGCAATATTCCAAAGTGTATCACCTTTTTTCACAACATAAATAACAATACTATAGTCTTGTTCTTCCCTATCCCCATTTTCTTGTATGTTATCAATTGTATTTATATTTGCAGTTCTATACATATTTGTTGCAATTTGAAGATCAATATTACAATCAACATTTCCACCATCTTGCAAGATAAAATCTTGATTTTTAATATCTATCACATTATCTGTATTCAAGCTCTCTCCATTTTGAAGATTTTCAAGTGTATATTCAAAAGGAATTTTTGCTTCTTTTACAATGATTTGAGATTTAGAATTTTCAAACAAAAACTTCATATTTAATTCTGCTTCATATAAAATTTTCGAATTAATTTTAGTTTCATTTAAAATTGATGCAGAAACATCAACATCAATAAGCTTTAATCCATCAACATCTTGAAAATTAACATTTTCTCTAATTTGTTTAACATCAATCTTGTTTTGCTTATCAATAATTGCTGATATTTGCTTATTATCAAATTCTAGTTTCTCATTTGGACTATACAAATCTTGTATTAGATTAATTTGCTTATTTTCATATACATAACATTTAACCTCAATTTCCATCTCAACATAAATTGAGTGTTCCTCTTGAGCATTTGGCTTAATTATAATGTTTTTAATTTCATAATTCACATCACAAATATTATCCTCTGAAACATTTGGTATATCAATAAAACCAACAACTGGAATTTTATAATTTATAGTATTAATTCTATTATCTTCAGTTAAATACATTATTTTGATTTCCGCTTCTGCCTTAGTCAAAACCTTATTATAGCTTACTTTTATATCTTTATCTGTCAATGAAATTTGAGCTTTTAAAATCTCTGCTAAATCATCAATATTATCAATTTGAATATTATCCTTAGCATAAATTTTTGTCTCACCTTGACCAATCAAAGAATTAACCTTCAAATCTTCTTTCAAAATTTGAATATCATCCCTATTTTGAATTTCATTTACAATCTCAACATCTTCATTAGAATAAATCTTTAACCTAACCTCAAGAGCAGCCTTAACCCCAACTTTTCTACCATTTATTACTTTTGCTTCAATAGACTTAATACTAACCTCAGAAACAACACTCATTCCATCTCTTGCTTCAGGCACACTTATACTCTCAGAAAAATCAACTGTTGTATTTAAACCTCTAACCATATCATCTGCACCATCTGGCATATACATTATATATGTATTAATACATCCATCAAGCCTTACTTTTTCATCTTGAACTTCCTTCTTATATATAGAAACAACCCCACTTGTACAAATTGTATCTAGAATATCTGGTTTAGAATCAGGAACAATCATATCCCCTTCTACAAATATAATCTCTTTTTTCTCTGTTACTAATTTATTTATACATAAATTTTCCCTTAGTGTATCTATCATTTTATACCTCCTTACAGTTTTTCTTTATAAAAATATATGCAAAATATTTTTATTTATGACTGTCTTTTGTAGGCATTATTATGATATTAAAATTTTTCTCATATTTATATTTACTAACAATATTTTCTGAAAAGCTTGCTAATTCGTTTGGTATTACAACTGTTGTATAATTAGCTTGTTTTAGCTCTTCTATTTTTTGATCAATTTGTTCCGGTTCTTTTATTTCTTCTATGTCCATTCCAAATAAATTTGCTATTGGATATTTGTTTTGTTCACCATACTTTATAAATGATATTTTCATTACAAATCACCTTATTTTATGCAGTCTTTAATTCCAACCTTAACTTATCACTAATCATTGCAATAAATTCACTGTTTGTAGGCTTTCCTTTACTTGCAGAGATTGTATAACCAAAAATATTTTCAACAGTTTTTTGATCCCCTCTACCCCAAGCAACTTCAATTGCATGGCGGATTGCACGTTCAACTCTAGATGGTGTTGTATCAAATTTATAAGCTATTCGAGGATATAAACTCTTTGTAATTTGATTTATTACATCAATATCATTTACAACCATTATAATAGCTTCCCTTAAATATTGATATCCCTTTATATGTGCAGGAACACCAACTTCGTGAATTATATTTGTTACAAGAGCCTCTAAATTTTCCTGAGTTTTTTCTGCATTTTGTGGAATTTCAACATATTGTTGTTTTGTTTCTCTTCCAATAAAACTACTTCCACCTTGACCTGGTTTATAATTTTTTAATTCTCTTATTCTTTTAATAAGCAATTTTATATCAAAAGGTTTTACAACATAATATTCTGCACCTAAATTAATAGCTCTTTGTGTAATTTTATCTTGTCCAACAGCTGATAGCATTACACATATAGGCCTTTTATCCATTTTAATTGAATTTAATTTTTCTAAAACTCCAATTCCGTCTAAATGTGGCATTATCATATCAAGCAAAACAACATCTGGTTTTGTATTTGTAATCATATCAATAGCCTCATTTCCATCCTTCGCCATTGCAATTACTTCCATATCCTCTTGTTCAAAGATATATTTTGTAAGTGTTTGACTAAATTCTTGATTGTCATCTGCAATCAAAATACTTATTTTTTCTATCATTTTTATCCTCCTAAATATAATTATAAATTTTTCTTATGTAAATTCTATATTCAATATCTTTTATATCAGCAAATTAAAGAACTGTAAAAAATTTACAGTTCTTATTATAATACTTTTATTATTATTTTTTTTATTTTTTTATAAAAATACTATTTTATTATACATTTATTTATTAATTTTTTAGATAATAATTTTAAATCTATCAAATTAATATTTTTTGTATTAAAATCATTTATCAATCTTTCTTTATTCTCTTCTTCTAACTCAATTCTACAAGAAATTATATCAGAATATTCAGAATTACTAATTTCAATATTGTTTATTTTACAATAATATTTAAAATTTTCTAAATTATTATATTCAAGAGTAACTGCTGCCTCTATTCCCAAACACCTTTCAACTTTTACAGATTGCTCTATACTATTAATAGTAGCATCAGAATAAGCTCTAACAAGCCCTCCAGTACCCAATAAAATACCACCAAAATATCTAGTTACAACAACCACAACATTGCACAAATTATTCTTTTGTAAAATGTTTAGCATAGGTCCACCAGCAGTTCCTGAAGGCTCGCCATCATCACTAGATTTTTCAACTACGGCTTCATCTTCAATAATTCTATAAGCAACACAATTATGACGAGCATCATAATACTGTTTCTTAAGTTTTTTTATTACATCTTCCGCTTCTTTTTGGTTCTCCACTTTTATTAGATTACATATAAACTTTGATTTTTTAACAACAATTTCTGTAACAACATTTTCTTTTATTGAAATAAAACTATTCATAATTCACCTCTTTGGTACAACTAATTATTTCCAGCAGTAAAGCCAGTTGAATACGCTATTTGTAAATTAAATCCACCTGTATAGCTATCAACATCAATAATTTCACCTGCAAAAAATAAACCCGGTACTAATTTTGATTCCATAGTCTTTGGATTTATTTCTTTAATATTAATACCACCACTTGTAATTATAGCTTCATCAATCGGTCTAAAATCACTAATTAAAACCTCAAAATTCTTTAATAATTTAATAAGATTTTTTCTTTCTTGTTTAGTAATTTCATTCACTTTTTTATTTTGATCAATTCCGCTTTTTTCAATAATTACAGGAATTAATTTTTGTGGTAATAATTTATCCAAACTATTTTTAAACTGTTTATTTTTAAACTCATTAAAATCTCTTAAAATTCTTTCATCCAATTTTTCTTCAGATAAAGCAGGTTTAAAATCAATTGACAAAGATATCTTTTTATTTTTTAATAACATATCAATATTTTTGTATCTTACTAAATGAGCTGAACCACTTAAAATAGTGGGACCAGAAACACCAAAATGAGTAAAAATCATTTCGCCAAAATCATCATAAATAATCTTATTATTTTCTTTATTTATAAATTTAATTCCAACATTTCTTAATGATAATCCCTGTAAACTCTTACACATATTTTTATCATAACTTTCTAAAGGAACCAAAGAAGGTCTAATATTCGTTACCGTATGACCCAATTTCTCAGCCAATTTATACCCATCACCAGTTGAACCAGTTAAAGGATAACTCTTTCCACCAGTCGCCAAAATAACTTTATCAGAATCAATTAATTTATTATCATCTAATTTAACATGTAACTTTCCTTCATCATCTTGTGGAAGTATGTCAGTAACCTTTGTATTATATCTAATTTCAATATCAAGCTCTTTCAACCTTTTTTTGAAACACTCCAACACATCCAAAGACTTGTCAGTAACCGGAAAAATACGATTACCTCTCTCCTCTTTAACTTTTAAACCCTGTTTATTTAAAAATTCTATAATATCCTGGTTAGTATAATTCTTAAAACAACTATACAAAAACTGTCCATTACCAGGAGTATTAGCAATAAACTCATCAATTGGTAAAGCAGACGTAATATTACACCTACCCTTTCCAGTAATAAGCAGCTTTCTACCAAGACTATTCATTTTTTCAAATATAATAACTCTATTTCCATTTTCAGCAGAAGTAATCGCTGACATCATACCAGCAGGACCTCCACCAATTACAACAACTTTCATTCTATCTCCTAACCGGGATTTAGGGACGTTCCTTAAAATCCCTTTTTGCAGGGATTAGGGGACAGTCCTTTACTTTAATTGTATTTAAGGAGTGTCCCTTTTTCCCTTCTAGCAGTGATTTTAAGGAACGTCCCTAAATCCCTGTATTGCTTTTAATATTCCAAATTTTCCATAATTATAAGTTAATCCACCTTGCATATATGCAATATAAGGTGCTCTTATTGGTCCATCACAGCTTAGTTCTATTGTTGATCCTTCTGTAAATGTTCCTGCTGCCATTATGACTTCATCTTCATATCCTCCCATTGGACTTGGGAATGGCACAACGTTTGAATCTATTGGTGATCCGTTTTGTATTCCTTGACAGAATTTTATTAATTTATCTGCATCTCCTAATTTTATTGTTTGTACTATATCTGCTCTTATTTCGTCATATTTTGGTTCTGCATCATATCCCAATCTTTCTAAAATTCTGCTTGCAAATATTGCTGTTTTTACGCTTGATGCTACAACTTGTGGTGCAAAGAATAATCCTTTTAATAATTGTGGGTTTTGTCCAAGTGATGGTCCTATTTCTTTTCCTATTCCTGGTGCTGTTAATCTTTCTGCACATAATTCTATTAAGTCTTTTTTTCCAACTATATAAGCTCCTGATGTTGCAATTCCTGCTCCTAAGTTTTTCATTAATGAACCAACTGCTATGTCTGCTCCAACTTCTATTGGTTCTCTATCTTGTACAAATTCTCCATAACAATTGTCTATCATTATAATTACATCTTTATTTACTTCTCTTATTGCTTTTATTACTTTTTCTATTTTTTCAATTGTTAAACTTTTTCTTGTTGAATATCCTCTTGATCTTTGAATTTCTACTAATTTGACGTCATTTCCTTTTAATCTTTCTTGAATTGATTTGATGTCGAAATCATCATCAATTAGTTCTATTTGTTCATATTTTATTCCAAATGCTTTTAATGAGCTGTTACTTTGTTCATTTCCACATCCAATTACTGTTTGAAGTGTATCATAAGGTGCTCCTGTTATACTTATCATTGTGTCATTTGGTCTTAATAATGCTGATAGCGTTATTGCTAATGCATGTGTTCCTGATATAAATTGTGCTCTTACTAATGCATCTTCTGATTTGAAAATTTTTGCATAAATTTCTTCTATTTTATTTCTTCCTGCTTCATCTATTCCATATCCTGTTGATGAGTTTAAGTGCATTTCTTGTAAATTACATTCTTGAAATGCTTTTAAGACTTTTAAACTGTTTTTTTCACATATATTGTCTATTTTTTTAAATTGTTCTTTTATTTCTTTTTCTACTTCTTTTGATAATTCTTCTAATTTTTTATCTATTCCAAATTCTTCTAACATTTTTTTACCTTCTTTTCTTAAAATACATCTTATATTTTACTATATTTTGGTATATTTTGCAACTATCTTGACTTTTTATGTAAATAAATGCTATACTATTTATATAAAAATAGTAGGAGGTCTATATTTATATGGAAAAATTATTCACACTTGAATTTCAGCTAAGAAAGCCATATAAGGAAGCTGAAGGATTGATTAATGTATTCAATCAACTTATTGTAGAAGGAGGACGGTGCGAAATTATAATCGTTCCTATTTCTGAAGAAAGTAATAGAATTGAAATTTACTTATACAGAGGTAGTAATTCACTTATTGCAGCTGGAATGGGTTCAAGATTTATTAACACACTTTCAGAACAGGATAAAAAAAATATAACAAAATTTAATTTAGCAAGTTCTAAATACAATCCTGTGAAATTCAGAATAGAAAATAACAATAACGAACAGAAAGGACCAAAAATTTTTATAGATTTATATAAAAATAAAAATACTGATGTTCAAACAAATTTGAATAAACAGTTTGAATTTTTAGATCTATAATGTAAACAAAAAAACTGAAAACTTGATAATTCAAGATTCAGTTTTTTTCATTTTATATACTATTGTTGAGCATATGGTAATACAGCAATATGTCTAGCTCTTTTAACTGCTGTAGTAATATCTCTTTGATGTTTTGCGCAACATCCTGTTGTTCTTCTTGGTAAGATTTTTCCCTTATCATTAACAAATTTCTTTAATTGATCTGGATTTTTATAATCTAATTCAAAGTTTTTATCGCTACATAAAACGCAAACTTTTTTTCTTTGTTTTCTGAATTTTGGGTTGTAATCTTCATCATAATTTTTATTATTTCTTCTTTGTTTTTTATCTGCCATTTTATATTTCCCCCTCTCTTAAATCTTAGAATGGTAAATCATCTGCTGATGATGTTTCAAAGTCTGATCCCATACTTCCTGGCATTGTACTACCAAAAGTATTTTCAAAAGCTCCTGCTCCAGTGTCGCCATCTCTTCTGCTATCTGCAAAATAAGCTTCTTCAGCAACAACTTCTGTTACATAATGTTTTTGACCTTGTTCGTCATCCCATGTTCTTGTTTGGATTCTTCCAATTACTCCAACTTGTTGACCTTTCTTAAAGTATTTGCTACAAAATTCTCCTAGTTTACTCCAAGCTACTATGTTAATAAAATCAGCTTGTCTTTCTTCACCTTGTCTAACAAATCTTCTATTTACTGCTAAACTAAATGATGCAACTAATGTGTTGTTTGTTTGTGTATATCTTACTTCTGGGTCTCTTGTAAGTCTTCCCATTAATATTACTTTATTCATTTTTATCATCCCTTCGTACTTTAATTTAGGTCCCACTATTCTTTTATTTTAGGCTTAAATTAAGCTTCTTTTCTTACAACGATGAATTTGATAACTTCATCAGTAATTCTGTAAACTCTTTCAAGTTCTTTTATTGAATCTGGATTTGCTTCAAAGTTAAATAATACATATGTACCTTCTTTGAATTTTTTGATTTCATAAGCTAATCTTTTTTTACCCATGTTTTCAACTGATTCTAGCTTTCCGTTTTCATTTATTAATCCTGTGAATTTTTCTTCTAAAGCTTTTAAACCAGCTTCATCAACATTTGGATTAACAATGATTATACTTTCGTATTTGTTCATTATTTTCACCTCCCTATGGATTTTACAACCTAACTTTTTAGTTAAGTAGAGATTAAGAAATAGCTATACTATTTCTAAAGCATAGCTATTTTATCATATTTTTCTCATATTTGCAATGGTTTTTGAAAATTTTCGCTATTTTGCAAAATTTCAATTTTTAATTTTTTAAAAATTTCGCCTTAAAAGAAACTTTAGGAATTTTTACATTTTCATTCAAAAATTTCTGCAATTCAATAACAGGAATTGGAAATAGAGAAATACAAATCGTAATAATCCACTGAATTCCATTTAAAGGAACAACCTGGAATACCTTTGCAAAATAAGGGACAACAACCACAATAGTTTGAATAAATATTCCCAAAACAAAACTTCCTATCAAAAATTTATTTTCAAATAACCCTGATTCAAAAATAGACTTTTCATTTTTTACATTAAAACTATGTACTAATTCCAAGAAACCAATTGATAAAAATGCCATTGTTCTACCAACCTGTAATCCAAAATATTTGTTACCTATACTAAAAGCTACTAATGTAAATATTCCAATCATTATTCCTTCAGTTATAATTTTATTCCACAATCCATCAGCAAAAATACCTTTTTTACTATCTACCGGATTTCTTTTCATTATATCCTTTTCAGGCTTTTCAAGTCCAATTGCAATAGCTGGCAATGAATCTGTAACAAGATTTATCCATAATAATTGAATTGCAAGTAATGGTGATTTTAGACCAAGTACTAATCCCATAAAAATTGTTACAATTTCTCCAATATTTGTTGCAATTAAAAAATGTATTGCCTTTTTTATATTATCATAAATATTTCTTCCTTGCTTTACAGCCTCAACAATTGTAACAAAATTATCATCAGTTAAAATTATATCAGCCGCGTTTTTAGCAACATCAGTTCCATTTTTGCCCATTGCAATTCCAATATCAGCATTTTTAAGTGCAGGACTATCATTTACCCCATCACCTGTCATAGCAACAACAGCATCATTTCTTTGCCAAGCCTTTACAATTCTAACTTTGTGTTCTGGCGTAACTCTTGCAAAAACAGAATATTGACTTATACTTTTTTCAAGTTGATTTTGAGTCATTTTATCAAGTTCTTGACCAGTTATAGCTTTATCATTTGGTCTTAAAATTTCTAAATCTCTTGCAATTGCTTTAGCGGTTTCTAAGTGGTCACCTGTAATCATTACAGTTTTTATTCCAGCCTCTCTACAAGTTTTTACTGCTTCTTTAACACCCTCTCTTGGAGGATCAATCATTCCAATTAACCCAACAAAAATCAAATTATTTTCTATACTATTAGTATCAATTTTTGATGGCAATACATCTAACTCTTTATATGCTACAGCAATAACTCTTAAAGCTTTTTGAGCCATTTTACTGTTTTCACTTTGAATTTTTAAATTTTCTAAAGCTTGAACTCTTGCTCTATCAATCATTTCTTTACTACATCTTTTTAACAATACATCAGGTGCACCTTTTGTGATAATTCTATATTTGTTACCAACCTTATGAATTGTTGTCATTAATTTTCTATCAGAATTAAAAGGAATTTCATTAACTCTTGGCATCATTTCTTCTAAGTTGTTTTTAACAATTCCAATGTCCAAACCCTTTTCAACAATAGCTTTTTCTGTTGGCTCACCAGAAACATTCTTATTTCCGTTTTCCACAGAAATCTCACAATCTGTGCACATTGTAGCCAATTCTATTATAAAATCATTATCTACACTTTTAATTTCAACAACCTTCATTTTATTTTTAGTCAAAGTTCCAGTTTTATCTGAGCAAATAACACTACTGCTACCCAATGTTTCAACTGCAGGCAATTTACGTATAATACTATTTTTCTTAGCCATTTTAGTAACACCAATAGAAAGCATTATTGTTACAATTGCAGGAAGTCCCTCTGGAATTGCTGCAACTGCAAGTCCAACTGATGTCATAAACATTTCTATTGGATCAATGTGTTTTATAATACCCATCAAAAAAATAAATACACATATAACCAAACAAGCCATTCCAAGAATTTTGCCAACATCACCTAATTTTTTCTGTAGAGGTGTTTCGGGAGATTCATCTTTTATAATCATATCAGCAATTTGTCCAACTTTTGTACTCATACCAATATCAGTAACCACAGCTTTTCCATGTCCATTAATAATTACAGTAGACATGAAAGCCATATTTTTAATATCACCTAAGGCTATATCACTTTTTCGAATCACTTCTGAATTTTTTTCAGAGGGTTCAGTTTCACCTGTTAATGACGACTCCTCAATTTTTAGATTATGACTTTCAATTATTCTACAATCTGCCGGAACAAAATTTCCAGCTTCTAAAACAATTAAATCACCTTTTACAACCTCTTCAGCATTAATTGATGTTGTTTTACCATTTCTTATAACCTTAGCAATTTGAGGTGTCATTTTCTTTAAAGCCTCTATAGATTTTTCCGCTTTTGCCTCTTGTATAACCCCCATTATTGCATTAAAAATAACAATAGCAATAATTATAACAGAATCAACGTAATCATTCTCTCCCTGCATTTTAGACACAACAGCCGAAATAATAGAAGCAATTATAAGAATAATTATCATAAAGTCATTAAACTGCTTAATAAATTTAACAAATATACTCTCTTTCTTCTTTTCTTGTAATTTATTTTTCCCGATACTTTTCTTGTCTTTGTTTTGCTTTTTCATCTGATAAACCGCTTTTCTCATTTGTACCTAAATTTCTTAAGACTTCATCTTTACTTAATGTATGCCACATAAAACTTCACTCCTTTGTGTCCATTTGGGGACGTTTCTGAAATGGACAT
>CAZHCX010000032.1:0-4945 GCA_964531445.1 uncultured Clostridium sp.
CTTTTAATCCAAATGCTTCTATCATAGTCATTATTTCCGCATTTTTTTGTATTTTATCAAGGGGCGCCTTTCTTACATTTAATATTTTTCCACGAACAGGAAGAATAGCTTGGAATTCATTATCACGGGCCATTTTTAAGTTTCCTGAAGCTGAATCTCCGCTCTGTAATATAAATTTCACATTTACTTCTATCTTTACTATTGCAATCAGCAAGTTTGCTATCAAATTTTAAAACTTTTTCTTTCTTTTTGTTGGTTTCTCTAATTTTTTCTCTTGCCTTTTTTGCTGCTTCTCTTGCTTTTTTAGCGGCAATAGCTTTATCTGCGATTATTTTTATCTCTTTTTCATTATTTCTAAACCAATATTGTAAATTATCTGAAATAGCTTGAGTAAATGGAGTCATATCTATTTTTGTTACAGTTGATTTAACTTGAGCATCATATGCTATATTAGGTGCAGTAATATTAAATACAATATACATACCTTCTTGCATATCTTCTCCTGTAAGATTTTCATCTCCAATTTTTAACCATTTCTTTTCTTTAAAAAATTTATTCATTTCTCTTGTTAGAATTGTTTTAATTTGTGTAATATGAGGTCCTTTTTCTGTTAATCCAGTATTAACATATGGAACTAATTGAAGTGAATAATTTGATGTGTATGTTAATATCATATCCATTTTATTTTTTCCATCTTCAAACTTCATATTAAATCTATTATTAATTATTTCTTTATCTTTAACTGCCTCATCAACTAAATCATTTAATCCATTTTTAGAATAATAAGATATCTTTTCTCCATTATTATCTAAATTAATAGTTAATCCAGGACACAAAGCAGTTATAGTTTTAAATAATTCTTTTACTTTATTTATTTCTACTTCTGTATGAGTAAAAAACTCCTCACTGGGTTGCCATTCTACTTCAACTCCAACTTCACTTCGTAATGCTGGACAGATTTCTCTCTTTTCAAATACCCCTTCTTTAAAATCAATTATTTCTAATTGCCTATCTCTAAAAGAAGCCACTTGTAGCCAGTGAGATAAAAAAGTTGTAATTTTTGAACCAATACCAAATGAACCTAATGATGTCCCTTCGTATGTTCCATCTTCTCTATATTTACCGGAAGTATTAAGCACACTAAATGCAGCTTCAAGAACAGTTTTACCATCTTCACGCATTTCATTAACTAAAAAGCCTTGTCCATAATCTCGAACTGATACTATATCTTTATTTATTTTTACATCAATACGATTACCATGTCCAAGCCTAAATTCATCGACAGCATTAGATACTATTTCTACTAAAAGCTGAGTTGAATATGTTGTATCTCCAGCATAAACTCCGAGGACGCAATCTTGTAAATTCAAGTGGTGATAATGATTCTATTGAGTCTTTGTTATATAACTTATCTGCCATAATCTTCTCTCCTTTTTCTTTTTTCTTTATTCTATTATATCATATTTTTTTAAAATTTTCAAATGAGAAAATCATACCTATCATTTATATTATTTTCTTTTTTTATTTTAGCAAATTTTGCTTCATTATTTGAACATAAAGCATCTGCCAATTCATTCCCTATAATATTACTATGACCAGGAATTTTTTCAATTTTAAAATTTGGAAAATCAACTTTTAAATATGAATATAATTCTTTAATTAAATCTATATTTTTGACTTCCTCTTTTTTACTATTAATCCAATTATTTTTAGCCCAAGTAAATATCCAATCATTACATATATTTACACAATATGCAGAATCACAATAAATAACAAAATCTTCTTCTGGATTTTTGGATACAATATGTTTAAAAGCATGCAAGATTGCTTGTAATTCCATTTGATTATTAGTTACATTTGCTAGTTGCTTACTATAACTATACTCAATAATGTTATTTAATAGAATAACTACAGCATAACCTCCATCGCCGTGGATTACCTCTACTTGAGCCATCTGTATAAATTTTAATCATAATTATCATTCCTTTCTTATTTTTATAATATAATATTTTTTTTAATAAATCAAAAAAGAAGCTTAAATTAAGCTTCTTCGTTAATTTGTGCTTCTTGAATAGCCTCTTGTCCGGCTTCTGTTAATGTATATGTAGCGTCATCATCTATTGTCCATCCTTGCATCAATCCATACACAGCAGATTCAATTAATGTTTTTAATTCTGTCTCTGAAACAGTAATACCCTTTTCATTTAATATTCCACTAGCTCTTTCTATTGCTTTATTTAGTTTTGCTTCTCCGTGAATATCTTTGTAAACTTGCTCAACATATTCAACTGTTGTTTGAACTACATTTTTCTTTGTTTCAGAATTAACTTTTTCTAAATAAGCTGCTTTCATTTTGTTTCCTAGTATTCCAAACCATATTGCAACTAAACTTGCGGCAGCAGGTAAAATAATATCAAGCATTTGATTTAACATTGTCATCCAATCCATTATTTCTTCTCTCCTTTTTTAATTATTTCTTCTATAAGATGTTCTCTCTTTTCCATCATAGATAACATTTTTTTATTTAAAGATTGTGCTCTTTCTTGCCAATCTTTTACTTGCTTATTTAACATATAAATTCTTCTACGCATTTTACAATTTTCAACAGAATAGTGGTTATAATCATTTCTTAAAGATAAACTTTTTTGAAAATCTTCTAATTCTTTGATTTGTATCTTTATAATTTTTATTTTTGTTTTCATATATTTTATTATAGCACGCATTTCCGCATATTGACAACCTGCAAAATGAGAAACAATTTTCTTATCTTCTTCATGTAACTTAGATGAACCTTCAAATTCTCCTAGATCAGTTCTAATCTTTACTTTTGAAATTCCTGTATCTTCATCAAAATTACTATAAATTAATTTTATACTTTTCATAATTCAATCTTTCCTTTTTTACTAAACTTTTCATAATTATATTATAACATAAAATTTTTTCTTTGTCAAATAATGAAATGTTAGACTAAAAATCTAACATTTCATTTATCTTCATATCTTTTACTTTTTGTAATTGAGATTGTTGTCTTTCATATTCATTGTGTATCTTATTCCATTTCTCTTGAATTTTTGTTAAAATTTCATTAATTTCTATTGGATAGCAGTTATGAGCATCTAAAGCTACGTTAAAATTTTTTGCTATATTATCATCAAATTCAAATTTTGAATGGGTATGACCATGTAAACACCAGGTCTTAGACATTTGCATGTCATAATTTCCCATATAAGTTTGATAATGAGATAAGTAAAAATTATATTTTTTATATTTAATCATAGTTGCATATTGGATACTTTCAAAAATGTTTTCTTCTATATATCTTGAAACTTTATTATCGGTGCAGTGATTACCTCTAATTAAATGCTTATGCCCTTTTAATTGCTTTAATTTATTAATACCAGTTTCTAGATCTCCCATACAGACATCTCCCAAAATATATACAATGTCCTCATCTGATACTATATTATTATATCTTTGGATTACTGCGGCATCGTGCTCATCACTTGATGCAAATCCCCTTGGACCCCACAAAAAATCTTTTTGGTGTCCGAAAATGAAGATCTGAAGTAAACCATATTTTATTCTCCATTTTGTAATTCCTCCTTTAAATTTCTTTTTATAGCTTTATATTGAATTTCATATAATATATCAACAGCATCTTGATTAATTTCATCTTTTTCTTTTAAGTTAATATCTTTGATATATTTAGTAAGATAATCATAATGCTCTGCCTTTTTTAGTGCTTCTTCTAGAGAGTATTTATTTAATTTTGCGTTCATCATTTCTTCTTTTTGGCCTGGAATAAAAAATGTTAAACTTTCTTCAAAAGTACCATTTAAGGCATAACAAGTAATAAAATTATACATTCTAATAATATGATGAAGTTGCTTTCCATCGTACCCATATTTCTCAATTTTATCAATTATAGTAGGATATGGATGTGTTAATGCCTTTTTCTTTTCCATACTCATTCCCGCCATACATCTTAGAGCTTGATTTGTATTATAATGAGCAATAATTTCTTTATTTTTTCTTAATTCATATACAAGATCGTCAAAGCCATCTCCAGCAATCCAGTATTTAGAGAATAATATTTCTAAAAAATTAATATTTTGTTTTTTAAAATTATCAAACATTAAGCGGATATCTTTTATATCTAAATGTTCATTATTTGGTAAAATATGAGTGGTAGAAATTGGTTTCTTGTTCATTACAATTTCTTCAAGAGAAGGTATTACAATTGCTTTTGTATCAATATCAGATTTATATTCATCTGTATAAATATCTAAACCATAATTTTGAGAACCTTGAATTGCTAAATAAAATAAAGTCTTATCTGGATAACATTTTTTAAATTCTTCATAGTGTCTTTCTAATCCATCAAATATATATTTTTCTCTATCCATAATTATTTTCCTCCAATCGTTTCTTTGCTGCCTTATATTTTTTCATATTTACTTTATCAAAATACCCATCTTCAGTTCCAATTACTAGATATTTGTCTTCTTCTTTTTGTTTACTATACCTAGTATTCCAATATTTTATTTGTTCTTGTAAATTTTTACTACTAATTAACCATGTGTTTGGTGTTAGCATACAATCATTAGTATGATTACAGTCTATATGTAATTTATTCATTGTTTCTGCAATATAGGCATCTCCGCCACAGAATGGACATGGTTTTAAATATATTCTATTTCCCATTGATAAATATCCTTTCTATCGGTTTTCCTTCTTCTATTATATAGACAGAAGTGATATTCGTTTCAGTCTCATCTGGTAGTCTCAATCCATTAAACATACTTCTTATTGTTTCTTCTGGAACATATTTTCTTCCTGTTCTTTGATGATTACGGGCAAGTGCAGTATATAAAGGAGTGTTTAAAAATATCAAGTTTATTTCTTCTACTTCTTCAATAGCATCACCAAGAGCATATAATAATTT
>CAZHCX010000032.1:5045-14282 GCA_964531445.1 uncultured Clostridium sp.
AATTTACTCATTTATTATTCCTCCTTTTCTAATTTTTCTCTTAATTCTGCAAAAAATTGTCTATAAGGAATTTTCCTTTGTCCTTCTTCATCAAAATTTCCATAATTAAATTCCGTCAAGAAATCATTGTAGTCATAATCTCCAAAAGGTCTTATTTCAACAAAGTTCCACTCCTGTTGACAATTTAAACAATATAATTTTTTTAAATGTCCAGCTTCACGTTGTTTTCCAATTCTTCTTGCTATTGGAATCCCACGATTGCCGCATTTAGTACAATAAAATTCACTAGTAGTGATTTTTTGATTCTTTGGCATCTCTTTATCAATTCCTTTCCTTTTTATTTTTATATATTTATTATATAATAATTTTTAAAAAAAATAAAATAGATAATTAAAGCTCAAGCTTTAATTATCTATTATAAATGGACTTGTTTCTAATAATAAATCTTCAATACATAAGTCTTTTAAATGAGTATAAGGGATTCTAATTAAAGGAATATTATTTTCTTCACACCATTTATTTTTAATAATATCTCGCTCTTGCTGTTGCGTAAAAGTATCATGAGAAAATCATCCATGTAAATTAGATTGGTTAAAATGTTGTTCTCCATCAAATTCTATTAAATATTGATTATTTACATAAAAATCAAATTTTGCATTAGTATTATTTGCAAATTTAAAGAATATTTTTTCACATTCATATGGAATTTTATATTTGTTTAATAAATATTCAATAGCTAGTTCACCGTGAGAACGTTTATCACATCCGCAAGATTGAGTATGGCCAGTCCTTAAATTACTTCCTAATACGCTAATTAATTTTGAGTTGCCACAATCACATTGACAGAGTCACTTAGCTTCACCTCTATCATCTGAGCCATCTCTTGAAACAACAGTTAAATGTCCAAATTTTTTATTTATCATTTCAATAACATTTCCTTTTGGTTTTTTATCTGATTCTTTTTTTAAACATCCACAACTTTGAGTTTTTCCTCTTCTTAAATTAACACCCTTAACTTCACAAATATTTCCACAGCTACATTTACATTTTCAAACTCATTCATTTCCTTCTTTTCTTAATTTTTCAATTACAGTTAATCTAGTAAATTTTTGATTTGTTAAATCAATAAATCTTCCCATTATTCTGTCCTCCTTTTTCATATTACATATAATATAAAGAAGAACAAGAGCAAAATATATGCTCTTGTCCAAAAATTATCTACTTAATAGATATTCTCTTGAAACATTTTTAAAACTAAAAGTTGGATCTGTGGTTTTATAATATACATATCCTTCTCTAGAACATCCAGTTTGTCCTTCGCAAATACTAGGATCATATTCTCCATCAGCAGTTTGTTTAAATTCTTCAAAATCATCTGGCATTATATAATTTTCATTTACAATTGGAACAGATTCCATATTATATAAATTCCATATATTTTTTGCTTGTCTTAAATCATATCTGCCATTTTTGCTATCTGTCATATGAAATAAGTATAAATGAGTTTCTTTTAACTTATGTGGGTTTTTTTGAATATCAGGAGCACATATTTCACCTTGCCAGCATATAAATGAAATATCTTTATTTCTAGATAAATAATCTTTCATTTTTTCTTCTATATTATACTTAATTGCAGCTTCCCAATAATAATTGTGTTCTCCATAGAAGCATTCTTGTTTATCATTAAACATACGAACATTTCTACTACAAACATAAAATTCAAATTTTCCAAATGGTTTTCTTTCTAAAATATAAGTTGCTGATGATCCATCGCATTTTTGAGTCACAATATATGGGGTTTTATCTTCTAAAACCCAAGTCATATTTTCGCACCTTTCCTGATCTGTTTTTGATACACCTGGAAATTTACCCACCGGCCAACCAGAGCGACTATCTTTTTTCGTTCCCAAGAAGAAGAACAATACCTTTTTACCCCAATTTCTATTCCACAACCATTGAACCAACTTATTTTTTCTAAATAACTTTTGATGTCTTGCCCTCATTTTAGTATATTTATCAGTAGATGCTTTTCTTTTGTTATCATCAGCTACTGAATATGTGACGCCCAAATCTTCAGTTAAGAAATATGGTAAGTCAATTTCTCCACCTGCGGCCGCCGCCATAGCACATTGTGTATTAAAATTTGCTAACCAAGATGGTATGCCTCCATCCCTTTGAAAATCATTAAAATGCATTAGTAATCCTTGAGATATAAAATTACCTTTTCCTCCAAATGTGTATTTTTGTGTTTTTATTTTATAATGTTTTTTAGCCAAAAATTCATATTCTTTTGTTTCTGGTACTTTTGAATCTATCTCAAAATAAACTGCATAATCACCAACTTTAAATGTTTCTTTTCTAACCATTATGCGCCAGCCACCGACAACCGCCGCCTCACAATTATCAGAGCCTTCTATTGGTTCAATTGCGTCTATTTTTACAATATATGCTAGTTCTCTTTGTCCTTCTTTATTTAACATAATATTCACCTCCTATAGATTTTACGATATTTGTAATATCTCTTAATGCAGTATAAGGGTTCATAGAACCCTTCCTATAACTATCACAAATATCATTTATCATTAATAATTTTTGTTTATTAAATAAATAATTTTCTTGTCTTTCTTTATCTTCTTCTTTCTTCTCTATTCTTGCCATAATATATTTCTTTATTTTTTTTGATAAAATATTCAACATATTATTCTCCCTTACTAAAAATTTTAATATAAGTACCTTTAACTCCTTGATTAGCCACTTCTGCAAAATTATTTAAAGACATTTTTTGTAATACATTAGTAAATACAGGTCTAGAAATAACATATTTATCTACCATCTTTGAAATAGATATGTTACCTTCTCCCTCAACTAAATTTTCTTTAATTGCATCTAAAGCATTTTGTTCTAATGTAGTTAAACCTTTTCTAAAAGTCTCCTCATCAGGAATACAGTTCTCATCTGGCGTAGATGTAGCATATAAAATATAATTTTGTATTGCTTCAATAGATACTCTAGCTTTTGCCACCAACCCTTCAAATTCTTTAATTTCTTTTTCAGTTAATATTCTCATAATAGCATTATCTCCTTTCTTTTTTTTTTTTTTGCTCTTATCTTACTTCTTTTGCTATTTCTATATTTATTATAATAAAATTTTTGTAAAAAATCAATAAACTTTTTATAGATTGAGAGTTTTCAAAAAATCGTAATAAAAATTTCCAAAAGCTAAAATAAATTTAGAAAGGCGATGGTAATTGAGCCGAGCTTGATTAATCTTTAATTAATTGAAAAATTTTTTATTTTATTATATAATATATATAAGAAGAAAGTAGGTGAATAGGATGGATAAGCAGGAATGGTTTAAAAATAATGGATTTAATGAAAATGGAATCACGTACTGTATTATTGGAGATACCTTTAAAAATAAAGAATATCTAAAACAAAAACAATGTAAATATTCTCCACTATTAAAATGGCATTGTGATAATTATATATCTCTTCCAGAACATTGTAGTATAGTTGAGGTTCCTTTTGAAAAAATATATGAATGGGATAAAAAATTAAACAAACCTCTTATATATGAAGATGCGGAAAGCTGGCTTCAAAAAGTTTTTAATCCTAATCCTCAAACTTATGAATTCTTAGGAGAAATTAATCAAAGAATATTTGATCTTGAAGTAATATATAAATCTTCATATGATTTTATCAGTAGATATGGGCAATTTACATATATTCATACTTTTGAAACTAATAAAAATAAAATAATCTGGTTCACAACAAAAAAAATAACATATTCTCCAAATACTAAATTATTATTAACTGGGACTGTTGTTCAACATCAAAATTATAAAGGAGATAATACAACTATTGTAAATAGGTGCATACTAAAATAATATTTTATTTTTTTGAAAATTTATAATATAATAAATATATAAAAAGGAGGAAATAAAAAATGAAAGATAGAAATATAATCTGCAAGTTTTATCAATGGCATGGTCAGTGTGAAAAAGGCAAAAAGGCAGATTTAACAGGATATTGCACTCATTGTGGTTTCTATGAGAAAAAGTCTGGAGCTAAGCCTTTCAGAATTGATACCCGCCGCACTAAATTAGAAAAAATAAATAAAAAAGAAAGAGGTGATTATCATGATTCAACCAGATCCTAGAAGTTACATCCACATTACTAGTTTTAATTCTTCACTAATTAATCAAATGTCTAGTTATTTTATAATGCAGAGTGATGAAAATAAACAAAAAGTCGAACAATTAATGGAGAATTATCCAGATTTATGGTTAAATGAAGCAATGTGTGAATTAGGGTTAAATAAATCTGACTTTACAGATATAGATTATAAATATTTAACGCAAACTTATAGATAATATTGCAATTTTTATTTAGTATTTGATTTCTTTAAAAAAATTTGATATAATATAGATATGGAGGTAAAATAATGAAGTATTGTATAAATTATAGCAATAAATCTCATATTATAGATAAAGTAGATGAGATTTTAATTAGGTATGACAAAAATAAAATTTTAGAATTATTTACACAATTCATTCCTGCACATTTAAATCAAAGGATTATTGTTCAATTAATAGAAGAAGATAATATAGATACTATTGTTAATAATTTGAAAAAAATTATAAGTATTTATAACGAAAATAAAGATATTAAATTTGATATACAATTACCTTTTTATAATCAAAAATTTATAGAAGAATTAAAAGATACTAATTTAAAATATTTTTTTAAAGCTGCCGCAAATAGTTGGGATAAGTTTACAGGTTTAATAAGTCAAAATGTTAGTGATATATATATTACTGATGAGTTAGCTTTTGAATTAGACAAAGTTGCGGAAATTGCTCATAAAAATAACATCAAAGTACGAATCTATCCAAATGTAGCTCAGTCTAGGTGGGATAAATTATCAGATATTCTAAAATTTTTTATTAGACCAGAAGATATCGAAATGTATGAACCATATATAGATGTTTGTGAATTTTATGGGGATAAAGCTCAACAAATAGATACTTATTATAAAATATATCAAGAAGATAAAAAATGGTTTGGAGATTTGCAAGAAATTATTATAGGATTAGATAGTAAAATAGATAGTAGATATATTATTCCTAGATTTGCAGAAAAAAGAATTAAATGTGGAAAAGATTGTTTAAAAGGTGGAAAGTGTGAAATGTGTAAACGCATTTTAGATTTATCAGAACAACTTGAAAACGCACATTTGATAGTACAAATAGATAAAGAGAAGGAGAAAAGAGATGAAACTTAGTGAACTATTACAGCGTAAAGATTTAGATTTTGCAACTTTTATGGGAATAAAAATGATACAAATGGCTTTTGGAGACCAAGACATAGATCTTACACAACTAAAACAAGAATATCCAGATATAAATAATATATTTAATGAAATAAAGGAGGAAAATGAAAATGCCTAAAGGAACTGTAGCAAAGACTATTATATCAAAAAAGATTTTAGATACTTTTGAAGGAGCTTTTCCTTATAATGATGGAAAAGAAATTAGAATTCCAATAGAAGAAGATGGTGAGATTATTCAGATTAAAGTGACACTAACAGCTGCTAAAGTAGCAGTAGAACCAGGATCTGATAATGCAATACCTACCGCAGATAATGTTGTAACAAATAATATAATTAGTGATTCTGTTATTAGTCAAACTTCTGCTACTATTGTAGAACCATCAGAAGAAGAGAAACAAAATCTTCAAAATATGTTAGCACGATTGGGACTATAATAATTTTATATCAAAACTAGAAATTTTATTTATTTAAAAAATCATATATTATAGTCATCTTTAAATATTATAAAGAAAGTGAGTAGATATGAAATTTAATAAGAAAATTTTAATTATTATTATCGTTATTATATTAGCAATAGGAGGGACAGCTATTCCAGCAATAGCACCAAATACTATTGTAAATAATATTGTTGAAGATAATAATATAGAAATAGTGCAGCAAGTTGATACTCAAACAAATGAAAATATTTTGGAAGATGTTGTAATAGCCTCTAAAGAAAAAGAACAAGAAGAAGAGGTTAGTCAACCTGAAGAAAAGAAAAACATTGTAACTAAATATACAACAACAGGGGTAAATATTAGAGCCGAAGCATCACTACAAGCAAAAATTATAAAAACAGTTCCAATAAATACTAGATTACAAGTTATAGATAGTGAAGCAGAATGGACAGAAGTAATAGAAGGAGAAAATACCTATTATATTTATAGTAAATACTTATCTAATAAAAAAACCAATATTACTGTTTCATCGAGGGGTAATGTAGAGAGAACAACAACAACTACTAAAAGTAAAAGTAATAATAATATAAAAACAAAAGGTTCGTCAAGTTCTAATCCTTTAACTAGAAGTAAAGGTGTAGTCTATTATAATGGACACAGAGAAACATGGTATTCTCAGAAAGTTCTTCCTGGAGGAGGATTAAAAATTCCAGGTCGTCACGTTGATAGCAGAGGTTTAGTTTGTGATGGCGATGGATATATTTGTGTAGCTAGCAGCGACTTGGCTAAAGGTACAATAGTAGAAACATCATTAGGAACAGGTAAGGTATATGATAGTGGTTGTGCAAGTGGTACGATCGACATTTATACTGATTGGGACTAGTATAGAGATTTTTTTTCTCTATACTTTTTTATTTTTTGGACAATGTCTTACAAGATATTACATTTATTTTTAATATATAGTTGAAAGAAAGGAGAAAATAAATATGGATACTACAATAACATTAAGAATATCTAAAGAAGATAAAGAAAAATTACAACAGATAGCTAATAATGAGTTTAGAACATTAAGTGCTATGTGTCGATTAATTTTAGAAAAATATATAAAGGAGAATTAAATAATGCAATATAATGTAGGAGATAGAATTGGTCCTAATAAATTAGAACTATTACAAATTACAAAAACTACAAATTATGGACATCGTTATGGATTATTTAGATGTCAGTGTGGAGAAAAATTTGAAGCAAAAATATATCATATTAAAAATGGCTCTACTAAACAATGTAAAAAATGTAGAACAAAAGGAAAAAGTGGCTTTAATAATAATTTATTTAAAGATTTAACAGGCAATAGATATGGAAAATTAATTGTTGTTAAATATGTTGGTCCTACTATAGTAGGATATCAATCTAATGGAAAAGTTTTAACTCGTTCCTCATGAGAGTGTCAATGTGAATGTGGAAATATAATACAAAAAACAACAAATGAATTAGAAAAAAATAATGTTCATTCATGTCCTAATTGTCGTGTTACTTCAATAGGAGAAGAAAAAATAAAAGAACTGCTTATAGAATTAAATATAGAATATATTTGTCAATATAGTTTTCAAGATTGTAAAGATATTCATGTTTTACCATTTGACTTTTATTTACCTAAATATAATATTTTGATAGAATATGACGGATTAGGTCATTATGAATCTAATGAGAAAAGTGAATGAAGAACTAAACAAAATGTGCTATTAACACAGAAACATGATAATATAAAAACTCAATATTGTAAAAATAATAATATAAAATTAATTAGAATTCCATACTATAATTATAATCAATTAAACGAAGAATATTTATTATCTCTTATGAATTGGTAATATTTAAAGGAGTTATAATTAACTCCTTTTATTTTTTTATAATTTTTTGTTATAATATATATAGAAAATTAAGAAAATAGGATGTAAAAATATTTGAGATTTATTAATGTATTATGGTTGTAAAGAAATTTGACTTATTTAAAAAATTATGATAAAATAAAAATGTAAAATTAAAGAATTGGAGGGTTTGATATGGAAGATAATGATATTATTGAATTACAATCTTATTATGAAATAACTTACCTAGATGATAATAACACAATACACTTAGGAAAAGTGAAAGATGTTAATGAACTTAATTTTATGAAAGACAGATTTCAAGTAACAGAATCTAACTTTGTAATTAATTCTTAAGAATTAGAAAAATAATAAAGGACACTTACAGCAATAAATAAGTTTTATTTTTGGAAAATAAAAATGTATGTGTCCTGTATATACGGCAGTAACTCAGTGGTAGAATATCAAACTTTTAATTTGGAAGTCTCGATTTCAAATTGCGGCTGCCGCACCATTCTAAAATAGGAGGAGTTTTTATTATGACTCATTCATGTAGAATATGTTCTAAATTAATGTGTCCAAACAGAGGAGATATAGAAGGGTGCAAGGATTGCATTTCTTATCTTTGGTTAGCGATGCAAGAAATAGATAAAAAATTAAAGTGGGAGGATAAAGAAGATTATGATAGACTTTTCACAGATACAAAAAACAGATAAAGAAATTTATGATTTAATTATAGCAGAATATGATAGACAATCTAAAGGATTAGAAATGATTGCTTCTGAAAATAGACCAAGTGAAGCAGTACTTTTAGCACAAGCTAGTTATCATGCTTTAAAATATGCAGAAGGATATCAAGAACATAGATATTATGCCGGTTGCCGCAATATAGATAAAACAGAACAACTTGCTATTGATAGGGTATGTAAATTATTTAATTGTAAGTATGCAAATGTGCAACCTCATTCAGGAGCAAATGCCAATTTAGCAGTACAATTTGCCTTTTTAAAACCAAATGATACAATTATGGGAATGAGTTTAAACAGCGGTGGTCATCTTACTCATGGTGCAGCTCCAACTTTTAGTGGAAAAAATTATAATTCTATTCAATATGAAGTTAATGCAGAGACATATGAAATTGATTATAATGCTATTGAAGATATGATATATAAAAATAAACCTAGATTATTTATTGCTGGAGCAAGTGCTTATCCAAGAGAAATAGATTTCAAAAAAATTAGAGAAATAATTGATAACTATAATAATGGACTTTATATTTCTTTAAAAAGAGGTTACACTTATGAACCTTATGAAGAAGATTTAGAAGAAGATTATGAAAAAATTAAATGCTATTTTATGGTAGATATGGCTCATATTGCAGGATTAGTTGCAGCAGGATTACATCAATCGCCAATTCCTTATGCAGATGTTGTTACTTCAACAACTCATAAAACATTGAGAGGACCTAGAGGTGGAATTATACTTTGGAATGATGATAAATATACTAAAAAAATAAATTCAGCTGTGTTTCCTGGTGTTCAAGGAGGACCTTTAGAAAATATTATTGCCGCAAAAGCAGTATGTTTTGGAGAAGCATTAA
>CAZHCX010000033.1:0-13522 GCA_964531445.1 uncultured Clostridium sp.
TAGCGGACATTAATAACATTGTTGCTATTTAGAACATTGTAAAGTCCGCGTCATTCCTCTGTATATCTTATCTGTAGTTCACTACGTTTCACACAGCTAAGAAATGTTCGCCCGCGAAAATTTCTTAAGAAATTTTCTGTGGAAAGCTTTATATAATAGGAAATTCAGAGGAATTTCCTATTATATAAAAAACAGTCCATTTAAATGAACTGTTTTGTTTGATTTATTTTGTTAAATTTTCGATTTTTTTCATAAATATTATTCTATCAATAATATCTAGAACACCATATATAACAATTATAATTCCCATAGTTTTTACTAAAATGCCTTGGTTAACTATAATTATTATACCAGCCAGCATCATTAATATTGATAATATTACTGCTGTTGTCCAGTATGGAGATTTTACTTCTTTCCAAACTAGTGTTGTTTGTAAATCCATAACTCCTGTTGCGACAATCCATAAACCAATTATTACTCTGAATACTGATACTATATAGCTTGATGCAAATAATACTACAACACCAATTATTATAGATAAAAGTGCAACTGTTAATAACACGTCTGGACTTTTTTCTGATGTGTAATAGTCTATTAATTTAAAAACACCATATGCTATGAATAATACTCCTAGTAATATAGAAATTGCTCCTACTGTTTGGTCTGGTTTTGCAATTGCTAATATTCCAAATAATATGAATATTATTGAGATTACTATGTCTGTCCAACTTGATCTTTTTAATATTTTTTCAACCATTTGTATCCCTCTCTTTCTTTTGTATTTGTGTATATGATATCACAATGTTTAAAAAATGTATACAAATATTTACAAATTTTTTATTTACTTTGTTAACAGTCTAAAAAATAACACCCATTTCTAGGTGCTATTTTATCACATTTTTAATTATGCATTTTCAGTTTCTTTTTTTGCTACTACTTGTTTTCCATCATAATATCCACAATTTGAGCAAACTCTGTGTGGCATTACAGGTTCATGACAATTTGGGCATGAAGCAAAGCTTGGTGCTTCTTTTTTCCATGTTGATCTTTTTGAGTGTGTTCTTGCTTTTGACCATCTTCTTTTTGGTTGTGCCATTACTATTCCCCCCTTGCTTAAAGATATAGTTTTTATATCTATTTGAAATTTTATCGTTTTTTTGTACCTTAAAATTATACAAGTATTTTTTGTTTTTGTCAACTATAAATAGATGTTTTCGTTAAATTTGTTGAATTTTTATTACTTAACTGTAACTATTTTCTCCATATTTTCTTTTAATTTGCAAATTAATTCAGCTGTTTTCTCTACACCTAAGGCATCACTATTAATACAAATATCATAATTTGAAGGTGATTTCCATTCTGTTTCTGTGTAGTATTTATAATGATTTGCTCTCATTTTATTAATTCTGTTTATTTCTTTTTCAGCTTTTTCTTTATCTAAGCCATAAAATTCTGTAGCTCTCTTAACTTTATTTTCCATATCACTATATACAAAAATATTTAAAGTATTTGGATTATTTTTTAATATAAAGTTTGCACATCTTCCAACAATTACACATGATTCAGAATTTGCTTTTTCTTTAATGAATTCTGATTCTTTAACAAATAATTCATCACTATTGTTAAATTCTGAATAATATCCATTATTTAATATTGCCAATGCATCTCTTTTTTGTTCATTATCTTCTATGTATTCTTCAGAAAGCCCTGTCTCTTCTGCTATTTTTGTAATAAATTCTTTATCGTATAATTTGATTCCTAATTTTTTAGCAACCAATTCTCCAACATATCTTCCTCCAGAACCATATTCTCTAGAAATTGTTATAACAAAATTATTATTTAGTTTTGATATTTCTTCTTGTTTTGTTTCTTGATTTTCTTTGTTGATTTCTTTGTTTGACTCTTTTCCTTTTTTAAGTTTTCTTATTTCTCTAATTAAGAAAAATGCAGCTAACATAAATGCTAAGCCATCAGCAACTGGTCCTGCAAATAAAACGCCTCTTAACCCAAATGCTTTTCCCAATAAAATCATTGCAGGTATTAAAATAACAATTTGTCTTGATATTGAAAGCACTGCACTTACTACGCTCTTTCCAATTGCTTGGAAGAATATACCTGATGGTATTTGAATTCCGTTGAATATGCATAACATTAAATATGTTCTAAATGCTATACAAGCAAATTCCATATAATTTGCATCTCCGCTTCCGAAAATCGCAATCAATTTATCTGGTATTGTTTGGAATAAAATGAATGCAATTGCACTTATAGCAACACTTGAACCTAAAACAATTTTTAAAGTTGTTTTAACTCTATCAAATTTCTTAGCACCATAATTATATCCAAATATAGGTTGTGCACCTGCTGCAATTCCTATAATTATACTGTTCAATATTTGATTTATTTTCATTACAATTCCTAAAACCGTAATTGGAATTTCTGCTCCAAATTTAGTTTCTGCACCATATTTTCCAAGTAAATTATTCTCTGCTGCCATTACAAATACTATACTCATTTGATTAATAAAACTACTAATACCAAGCATTGTAACTTTTCTGACTGTTCCAAATTTTAATTTTAATGTTTCCTTTGTCATTTTAATTGACTTAAATTTTCTAATATAAACTGCATTTAATACAAATGTTAAAACTTGTGCAATTACTGTTGCAATAGCCGCACCTTCAACGCCCATCTTCAATACAAAAATAAATATTGGATCTAAAGCCGTATTTAAAATTGCACCAGCAAGCATTGTAATCATTGAATATTTTGGATTACCATCAGCTCTTATTATTGAATTTAATGTTGTTCCAATCATTGAAGCTGGAAAACCTAAAACTATAATCCATCCATATTTTAAAGCTAGCTCTCTTAAATTATCTGTACATCCAAATAAATTTAATAATTGTGGTAAGAAAACTAATGACAATACGCAATAAACAATTGAAACAATTGCGGAAGTCATAACACCATTTCCTACACCTTTTGCAGCCTCATCCTTTTTCTTCTCTCCTAATTTTAAACTTAAATATGCAGATGAACCATCACCAAACATAAGTGAAAACGCCAAACCAATCATAACTAATGGGAATACAACGTTTGTTGCTCCATTACCTAAGTAACCAACTCCCCATCCTATAAATATTTGGTCAACTATGTTGTATAATGAACTTACTAAAAGTGATATTATACATGGGATTGAAAATTTTTTGATTAATTTTCCAATTTTTTCTGTTCCTAAAATGTTCTCTTCTTTTTCCATTTATTACTCCTTTCTTTTTGCCGGGATTAGGGGACGTTCCTTTTTTTCCCTCCTAGAAGGGATCAGGGGACAGTCCTTGTAATTAACAACCGTAAAGGAGTGTCCCTCAATCCCTTTAAACAGGGATTTTAAGGACCGTCCCTTAATCCCTTTTTTCCGTAAAAAAACATAAGTCCTTGTCTGGACTTACGTTTTTACTACACGACCTGTCTATTATAACATACTTTTTTTAATAATGTAAGTGTTTTTTAATATTTTTTTATTTATATTTATTTTAAAATTTTATTTCAATTCTTCCATTGCTTGTTTATATTGTTCTTCATTTGGTGCTTTTCCGTGCCATTCAGCCTTATTCTCCATAAAAGAAACTCCTTTTCCTTTTATAGTTTTTGCAATAATACAGGTTGGTTTATTTTTAATATTTTTAGCAACATCAAAGGCATCAATAATTTCTTGAATGTTGTGCCCATCAATGTTGATAACTTGAAATCCAAAGCTTCTAAATTTTTCATCAATTGGATATGAACTCATTACTTCTTCAATAGTTCCATCAATTTGTAAATTGTTATTATCAACAATTACACACAAATTATCCAATTTATATTTTGCTGATGCCATTGCAGCTTCCCAAACTTGGCCTTCTTCAATTTCTCCATCACCTAAAATGCAATAAACTCTATAATCTTTTTCATCCATTTTTCCGGCAATTGCCATTCCGTTTGCAGTTGAAAGTCCTTGCCCTAAAGAACCTGTTGTCATATCAACACCTGGTATTTTATTCATATCTGGATGACCTTGTAATTTGCTGTTTATATTTCTTAATGTTGATAATTCCTCTACTCCAAAAAATCCTCTATTAGCTAGGCATGAATATAAAGCTGGTGCACAATGTCCTTTTGATAAAACTAATCTATCTCTATTTTCATCCTTTGGATTTTCCGGATTTATATTCATTTCTTTAAAATACAATACTGTCATTATATCAGCTATTGAAAGAGATCCTCCTGGGTGTCCTGATTTCCCACAATATACAGCTTCAATTATCCCTCTTCTTACTTTCTTTGCAATCTCTTTTAATTGATTTATATCATTTGTTTGCATATTATCAATCTTTCCTTTCGTTTTATTTTGTTGTAAATATTTGTTTCAGTTTTTCTTATGTTCTTATTTTACATTTAAATTTTATTTTTTTCAATTGTTTTATTAACTATTATGTATTTTTTTCAAAATTTTATGATAAACTGTATTTAAGAGGTGATTTTATGTTTAAAAAATATATTGATGTAAATAAAATGATTGAAAATTTACAAGAATTAATTAGAATTCCTAGTGTTTATTCTGAAACTCAAAATATTAAAAAGCCATTTGGAAATAATACCGTTAAAGCTTTAAAGTATATTTTGGATTTAGCTGAATCTATGGGGTTTAAAGTTAAAAATATTGATAATTATTGCGGTTATATAGAATTTGGAGAAGGTTCAGAATTGATTGGAATTATTGGTCATCTTGATGTTGTGCCAGAAGGTGAAAATTGGACTTATCCTCCTTTTGAGGCTCGAATTGTAGATAATAAAATTTATGGTCGTGGTGCAATTGACGACAAAGGTCCTGTTATGGCAAGTTTATACGCAATGAAAGCTGTAATGGATTATTGTAATTCAAACTCAATCTCTATAAATAAAAGAGTTCGATTAATTTTAGGTTTAAACGAAGAACGTGATTGGAAATGTATTGAATATTACAAAGCACATGAAGAACTCCCTACAATCAGCTTTAGTCCTGATGCAGATTTTCCATGTATTTATGCAGAAAAAGGGTTACTATCTCCAATTTTATCAATGGACTATTCTTCTTTTAAAAACAGTAATATTGTTTTAACTGATATAAATTGTAACAATAATCCATTAAATGTAGTTCCTAAGTATTGCAGTTGTAATTTGTATATAAAAAATACTGTTGATATTGATAATGTTTTAAATTTAATCGAGGATTATTGCCGTCAAAAAGAATTGAATATCAAGGCAGAAGTTGTAAATCAAAATGAAATCAAAATTGAATCATTTGGCGTTCAAGCTCACGCAGCCCATCCAGGTATGGGAATAAACGCAATTTCTCAATTATTAATGCTACTTGATTTTGTGTTTGAAAATAATTCAACAAAAGTTCCTTTGTTAGATTTATTTACTAAATATATTGGACTAGATTATAATGGAAAAGCTTTAAATATCAACTTTCCAGATGAATCTGGTGAATTAACTTTAAATGTTGGAAATATTTCACTAGAAAATAACAAATTAAAATTAGGAATTAATTTAAGAGTTCCGATAAATACAGAATTCGAATTGGTAGAAAAAGCTTTTACAGCAACTTGCAAAGGTTTTGAAGGTGTAAGTTGTGAATTTATTGGAAAGAAGGACCCACTATACATTCCTAAAAACTCTTACTTAGTACAAACACTTTGCAGAATTTATAATGAATGTACAAATTCTAATGCAGAGCCAATCGCAATAGGTGGTGCAACCTATGCTCGTGCATTTGACAATTGTATTTCATTTGGTGCAAATTTACCTGAACAAAAAGATATGTGCCATCAAACTGATGAATTCATCTCAATAGATAATCTAGTACTTGCATGTAATATCTACAGCAAAGCTATTTATGAACTAGCAGGGATTGAGGGACGTTCCTAAAAATCCCTCTTTGGAGGGATTGGGGGACACTCCTCTAACTTTTTAATTACTATATAGTCCTCTTGTTACTGACACACTTTTATTATTTATAGAACAATAGCGGACATTAATAACATTGTCGCTGTTTAAAGCTTTATATAATAGGAAATTCAGAGGAATTTCCTATTATATAAAAAATAGAGAACTTAAAAATTTATTTTCAAATTCTCTATCTTTTTTAAGACCATCCGGCCTACTTTTCAGTAGTTATCTTCAAAGGAGTGTCCCTTGTTCCCTTCTAGAAGGGATTTTAAGGAACGTCCCTTAATCCCTGTTAAATATTTCATTAAATTCTTTTTCATTTATTTTTTCTTGTGTTAACAATGTTTGAGCTATTAAATCTAATTTATCTCTATGTTCAATTAATAATTTTTGTGCATTTGTATATGCTTCATCTATTAACATTTTTACCTCTGAACCTATTTTATCGCCAATATTTTCTCCAAATACAAACATATCATTTTGTTCTTTTCCTTGGAAGTCAATTGGTCCTAAGTTGTCGCTCATACCGTATTTTGTTACCATTTCTCTGGCTATTTTTGTTGCTACTTCTATGTCGTTGCTTGCTCCTGTTGAAATATCGTCTAATACTAATTTTTCTGCTGCTCTACCACCTAATAATGCTATTAATTTTTCTTTCATTTCTGTTTTTGAAATGTAATATTTATCTTCGTCTGATTTATACATTGTGTATCCACCAGCTACGCCTCTTGGTATTATTGATATTTCTTTTACAAATGATTGTGTTGGTAAATATCTGCTAACTACTGCGTGTCCTGCTTCATGGTATGCTGTTAGTTTTTTGTCTTTGTCTGAATATGTTCTTGTTTTCTTTTCTAGTCCTACTGTTACTTTTTTGATTGCTTCTTCTATGTCTTGATTTTCTATTTCTTCGTGTTTGTTTATTGTTGCTATTATTGCTGCTTCGTTTAAGATATTTGCAAGTTCTGCTCCTGTGAAGCCTGCTGTATCTTCTGCTATGCTTTCTAAGTTTACGCTTTCTGCTAATCTTTTATTTTCACTGTGTATTTTTAAAATGCTTAATCTTCCCTTCAAGTCTGGAACTGGTATTGTTATTTGTCTGTCAAATCTTCCTGGTCTTAATAAGGCTTTGTCTAACATTTCTGGTCTGTTTGTTGCAGCTAAAACTATTATTGTTTCTTCTGAACTAAATCCGTCCATTTCAACTAATAATTGGTTTAATGTTTGGTTGTTTTCTGTTTCTGCTCCACTGTTTGATGTTCTTCTTGCTCCAATTGCATCTATTTCGTCTATAAATACGATACATGGTGATAATTTTCTTGCTTTATCAAATAATTTTCTAACTCTTGATGCTCCAAGCCCTGCAAACATTTCTATAAATTCTGATCCACTCATTGAAATAAATGGTACATCTGCTTCTCCAGCAATCGCTTTTGCTATTAATGTTTTTCCTGTTCCAGGTTTACCATATAATAAAACTCCTTTTGGAATTTTAGCTCCCATTTTTGTGAATTTTTCTGGTCTTTTTAGGAAATCTACAATTTCAATTAATTCTTCTTTTTCTTCATCTAAGCCAGCTACATCATCAAATTTTATTTTTGTTTTTCTTTCTGTATCTTCATATACTTGTCCTTTATCTCCAAGTCCTTGCATTTTAAATATCATTATAAATAATGCAACCATTATTATTGTTGGAAATAGGCTGAATAATGTTGCAGAAATTTGTGTTATTACACTTTTTGGTTTTTGTATTAATTCTATTTCGTTTCCTTCAGCTACTCTTTGTTGAATTAATCCTATAAATGATTCAGTATTTGGTACTACTGCGTGTTTTTCTTCTTCCTCATTTTTCATTTTAACTTTTATTGATGTACTTCCAACTGTCATTTCAACTTTTTCAACATTTCCATAAGAGATTTCTTTAATTAAATCTGTATATGCAAGTGTTTTGTCATCTTTTTCTTTGTTGTTCATCATCATATAAATTGTAATTCCTGCTAGAATTACAGCTATTATTGCTAACACTGTTGTAGTGATTATTAAATTTTTGTTTTTGTTTGGTTTTTTATTTTTATCCATTTATGTGTCTTGTTATCCTTTCTTAAAATTTTTTATTTTTAAATTTAATTTTATATCCAAATTAAATTTAAATTAATCTTTAAGCATTTGAACCTTCTGGCTCTTCGCCTTCTAGATTATTATCTTTTTCTTCTTTTTTATCTTCATCTTTTGTTTTCTTATTTTCTTTTTTAACTTCATTATTTTCTTTGTTTTCTTCTTTTTGTTTATCTTCTTCTATCTCTTTTTTTACTTCTTCTTGAACTTCAATTATTTTTTGAACTTGACCTTGCTTTTTATTAAATTCTGATTTTAATATAAAAATTGCTGCTATCATATAAATTGAAGAAACCAAGATATAAATTAAATCAAAATAAATTACTTCAAATTTGAAAATTGCATTTATTATTAAATAAACTGTATTTAATAATATTGGAAGTGTTATTGAATACATTGCCATATTTAAAACTGCAATATATCTTATTCTTAATTTCAAAATTAATGTTGATAAATATCCTACAATACTTACTGCAACTACGTAGAATAGTGTATTTGAAAGATATATTACAAATGCATAAATGAATAATACTATTGCTAAATTCATATATAAAGGTGCTATTTTTGAAGATTTCATATAATCTATTAATTCTTGTTTTGTAAACTCTTTTATTTGTGATTGTTCAACTAAGTCTTTATAGTTATATGTTGATGACCCTTGTGTTCCTAATCCCTTTACAATCATTTTATCTTTTAAAATGATTACTGCATTACTTTCTTCATTTAACTCATTTGTGTATTTATTTATTTGTTCTTCACTTTCAGTTTTTGCATCAAAAATTATTTTTCCAAATTCAAAGTTATCATCTATAACTGCTTCATCTGATTCTGTTTTTATGATTCCATCACTAAACGAAAAATCTGGCGCTTTCTCATTTATATATTGTGCAATTTCTTTAACTTCTAAACTTGTTTTATATACAGTAATAACTGATGATGTAATTGCTATTATCATTATAAGTGTAAAGAAATAGCTTATTGCTTTGTGTAACCCTTCTGCTGATAATTCTGAGTATTTTTCTATTTTATCAATTGAATACCATACTTTTTTGAAAAAATTTAGTTTTTTATCTTTTACTGTTTTTTCTTCATTATTTTTTTCTTTTTCCATTTATATCCACTCCCTTCGGATGCTACTATCTACATGTTTTATGCTATATCCAAAATTTGCTTCGTCGCCAATTTTGATATCTTTTCCAGTAATATCAACTGTTACATGGAAAGTTCCAATTCTTCCCAATATAGGGCACTTTTGGCCATTTATATCAACATACAATTTTTGTTTTTTGAATAAACTTTTAAAATCAGAAACTAAATATCTAATTTTATCAATTGTTCTAAGCATATCTGTTCCGGTTTGAACATTTACACCATCAGCATATCCACATGGTATAACTGCTATTTTCGTAGTTTTAGTTGTTGTGTATGTGTTTGAATAACCAACATTAAAATCTTTTGATAACTCTTTTATTTCAGATACATTCGCTTTTAAATATCCAATTTTCTTAAGTCCCATTGTATTTTTAAATGCAATTTTACCAGTAAAGCCAGACCCAATTCTTACTGCATTTAAATGCATATTTGGAAATTTTATAAATGCTGAAGTATTACAAGCGTGTAATATTCCAGTTTCTATATTATTCATTTTTAATACTTCTATGCAATCCATAAATCTTTGAAATTGTTGTTTTGTATAATTATCATCATAATATGCATTGGAAAAATGAGTAAAAGTACCTTCAATTTTGACATTATTTAGATTAGCCAATTCTTGTATCATCTTATCCCTATTATTGTATACAAAACCATATCTTCCAAAACCAGTATCAATTTTTAAATGAACTTTTATTTTTTTATCTAAATCTTTTCCAATTTTATTTGCAATTTCAGCTGATTCCTTTGATCCAATTGTTAGAATTATGTCATTATCTATTAGCTTTTTAACATCTTCTTCTATACTTGTTGATGATAACATCAAAATTCTTTGATTTATCCCTGCTTGTCTTAATTGTAAAGCCTCATCAACTGTTGCAACTGCAAAAAAATCTATTCCGTTGTCTATTAAAAATTGTGTATATTCAACAATTCCTAAACCGTATCCATTTGTTTTTACAACAGCTATTATTTTTACTTTATTTCCGTTGTCATCTGGCAGGTTTATTTCTGCATATTCTTTTATTTTTTCTATATTATTTCTTAAATCTTCTTTTTTTATAACTACAGATTTCAAAATTTCCTCCATTGTCCATTTGGGGACGTTTCTAAAATAGACACTATTTTGTTATTTTTCTTTTTATTTGTCTTAATGTCCTAAATGTTTTTTCTGATATTTTATATAACCTGAATTTTAATGGTTTAAATGGTAAGTAAATTTCCCCTATAAATTCAGTAAATTTTGCACCAAAACCTTTTTTAAATCTATATAATCCGTATTGTGGATGGCTTTCGTCAACAACTCCTGATACTCCTCTAAAGTCATATATGTCATCATGTCTTGCTATTGCCATTTTTATCATTTCCCATTGTAATAAATAATTTGGCATTAAATTTCTATGTTGATTGCTACTTGCTCCATATAAGTACCATGTTTTGTTTCCGTAGAATATTGGAATAACTCCTGAAATTGGTTTTCCATCATAATAAGCCATTAGTAATTTCATATGTCCTTCTGGTACCATGTTGTCATACATTTTTTCGAAGTATGATAATGGTCTTGTTATGAATCCATCTCTGTTTCCTGTTTCTATCATTATTTTGTGGAAATCTTTTAAGTCTTCTCTTGTTCCTTCTTTGATTTCTACACCTTTTCTTCCAGCTAATCTGATGTTGTATCTCCATTTTTGATGGAATCCTGCCATTATTTCTTCTTCAGTTTTGTTTTTTATATCTAGTCTAAATACAAATCTTGGTTGTATTTCGTCTTTAAAGTCTTTGGCGTCGTCTTTTATTTTATATCCTAAGTTTGTTACTATATCTCTAAACGCTTGATCATCTGTTTCGATATCTGGCTCTATGCTTAGTCCAAATGCATTGTATTTTTTTGCTAATTCTTTTACACCGTCTGTTAATTGTTTCATTACAGCTATGTCGTGTATGTCACATACTGGGCCTCTTGATGAATACATCATATTTCCGAATATTGGCATTTTTCTAATCCATACACATAATGACCCTATTATGTTTTTGTCTTCATCTTCTGCTAATACTACTTCCGGTATCCAGTTTGGTTTCTTTATTTCTGCCCATTCTAATGATTGTTGAAAGTTACATCTTTCATGGTTTTCTAAAAATTTTTTATATGCTTTTTTTGATTCTTCGTCATTTACAAATCTCATATTTGTTTTTTCCTCCTAATATTATTTGCAATTAAAGTTATTTTACACTAACAATCCAAATTTTACAAGGGTTTTTGAGTATATATTTAAATTTCAATTGTCAAGTATTTCATGCGTAGAAAAGAGTAATGGAAAATTCCCATTACTCTTAAGATTACTTGTTTATAAAGTTACTTACTGTTTTCTAAAACAGTCAATAAATCCAGGTAGGTCGTTGCATTACACTGATTGCAACATGTCAAATTGTAAGACACGTTATCTGCAATTATTTCCGTAATTTTTTTCAACCTTTCTTCTGAGACTCTGTTAATTACGTGTCCAGCTAGACGGTATCCACTTCTTATAAAAACAATTTTAACATCCATTGTTTGATCTTCATTTTTATTTAAAGCTTCTATCCTGAACATATTAAATACACCTAAAACTTTGTTTCTCTTTGATGTTTCTTTTGCATTAGTCCAGTCATCTTTAATTGTAAGATTAACAATTACTAAATCTAATAACTGTTCTTGTAAATTAGCAATTTCTTCATCTGTGATGTCTCTAAGTGTTTCTGTGTATAGTTCTTTACCGTTGTTTAAATAATCAACTTTTACTGTTTTTTTATCCCGACAAGTTTCAAAATCTCTTATGTGAAATTCAAATCCTGTAATTTCACTATCCATTGGTGTACCAAACATAAACAAGTCCTCCTTAAAAAAAATATTTTATGTTATCTATTATAACATCCATATTTAAAAAAGTCCACTAAAATTCGATTTTTTCCGCAATCCATGCTTCTAATTCATCAATTTTAATTCTAACTTGTTCCATTGTATCTCTGTCTCTTACTGTTACAGCATCATCTTCTAATGTATCAAAATCAACTGTTACGCAGTATGGTGTTCCAATTTCATCTTCTCTTCTATAACGTTTTCCAATTGAACCAGCTTCATCATAATCGCACATGAATTTTTTAGCAAGTTTTGAGTAAACTTCTTGTGCTTTTTCTGATAGTTTTTTAGATAGTGGAAGTACTGCAACTTTGTATGGTGCTAATGCAGGATGTAAGTGCATTACAACTCTTGTATCTCCTTCAGAAACTTCTTCTTCATCATATGCGTTGCATAAAAATGCTAGTACAACTCTGTCTGCTCCTAGTGATGGTTCAATTACATAAGGTACATATTTTTCGTTTGTTTCTGGGTCTTGATAGCTCATATCTTGTTTTGAGTGATTCATGTGTTGTGTTAAATCATAGTCTGTTCTATCAGCAATTCCCCATAATTCTCCCCATCCAAATGGGAATGCAAATTCGATATCTGTTGTTGCTTTACTGTAGAATACTAATTCTTCTGGTGAATGGTCTCTTAGTCTGATATTTTCTTTTTTCATTCCTAGACTTAATAGGAAGTTTTCTGAATAGTCTTTCCAATATTTGTGCCATTCTAAGTCTGTTCCAGGCTTACAGAAAAATTCAAGTTCCATTTGTTCAAATTCTCTTGTTCTAAATGTGAAATTTCCTGGAGTAATTTCATTTCTGAAAGCTTTACCAATTTGAGCTATACCCATTGGCATTTTCTTTCTTGATGTACGTAAAACGCTTTTGAAATCAACAAATATACCTTGTGCAGTTTCAGGTCTTAAGTAAACAGTTGATGTTGTATCTTCTGTTACACCTTGGAATGTTTTAAACATTAAGTTGAATTTTCTTATATCTGTAAAGTTTGTTTTTCCACATTTCGGACATGGAATTTTGTTATCATTGATAAATCCTATCAACTCTTCATCTGACATACCATCAGCAATCATATCTTTACCATTATCATGAGCCCATTCTTCAATTAATTTATCAGCTCTATGTCTTGTTTTACAATCTTTACAATCGATTAATGGATCTGAAAATCCACCAATATGTCCTGATGCAACCCATGTTTCTGGGTTCATTAAAATTGCAGCATCAAGTCCAACTATGTTTGGTTGTTCTTGAATAAATTTCTTTCTCCATGCAGCTTTAACATTGTTTTTAAGTTCGTTTCCTAAAGGACCGTAATCCCAAGTGTTAGCTAATCCTCCATAAATTTCTGATCCAGGATATATAAATCCTCTGTTTTTGCATA
>CAZHCX010000034.1:0-13351 GCA_964531445.1 uncultured Clostridium sp.
GTTTTAGCACTATTCTTTATTTAAAAATTTGCAAACAACAACACTCATATCATCCTTTGCATTACCATAACAATTATCAACAGCTTCATTTAAAACTAAATCAGCAATCTTTTTGGTATTAGTAGTCTCAATATCTTCAAACAAATACTTAACCCAAAGCTCTTTGTTTTTGTATTCAACATTAGAATCTAAAATACCATCAGTACACATAAGCATAATATCACCACTAGAAATATCCTTATCAAACACACGTAAATCAGAATTATTAATAATTCCAGCAGGAAGAGAATTTGCCTTAATAACTTGAACCTTATTTTTATTTTTAATATAAGTTGGACAAGCACCATTTTTTATAAATTCTATGTTTCCTTTATATAAATCAACAATTGCAATATCAAGAGTTGCAAAAATTTCTTCATTTTGATTTATTAAACTTGAATTAATCAGCTCTAATGATGTCTTTTTATCAAATCCTGAAAGCAATAAATTCTCGAGCATTTTCAAAGCCTTATTACTACTGTTTTTAGCTTCATTTCCTGAACCCATTCCATCACTCAAAGCAACTAAATATTTTCCATCTTTTAATCTCATATTTAGTAAACTATCACCTGAAACACTACTGTTATTTTTTACTGTTTCTGAATTTCCAATCGCCATAACAAATTTATCATCAGAAAGAAAACTTAGTCTTGTCCCAATACTAGCATCTTGGTTAAATACTATCTTTTCTTTTAACACTTCGGTTAAAACTTCTTGTATGTATGATACATCAGTATTATTTGATTTTTGCATATATATTTCAATTAAAAATCTTCCATCTTTTTGTATTGAAATTTCTTGAATCTCTATTTCTTTTTTATTTAATAAATCAAGAACTTGTTTTTTCTCATTGCTATATTGTTCTTCATTTTGTATATTTTTTTCTATATTTTCTGCAATACTTGAAATTGCCTTAGATACGCCTTGTAGTTGTGTTTCGATATTCTTTTTATTTTCTTCAAATTTCTTTTGCCATACAAAACTTGATTTACTAATTTTATATGATATATTTATTACTCTAACAATTTGTAAAATATTTTCTTCTAAATATTCACTTATTTTTTTATCATCAAAACCAACTACATAACTATTATATTTAGCAAAAATTTCTAATAATTGTTCTCTTGTAATTTCTTGTTTATCACTTAAAAGTTCAAATATTTCATTTACTATTGGACCATCTGTTTTTTGCATATCTTCGTAAAGCATATTATTTTCATATCCATTTAAATTGTCTAGTAATTCAGAAATGAATATATCTTTATTTGTTATTATTGAATTTACTGGTTCTTCCTTCTCTATTTTATATGATTTTGCCATCTCTTGAATTGTATCAGAAACATTATTGAGTCTCTCTGCTGTTTCTTTACTTTTATTTAAAGCTCTATCCGGAAATACTGGCAATAATTTAGAATTTCCCATAAATTCTTCTATATTAATTTGAATTGATTTTGGAAGTGCTAGCAATCCAATTGATGCAATCAAAATTTCTTTAAAATGTATTAATTCCACAGTATTACCATTTGATACATAAGCAAGCAAAACGTTTCCTAAACAAAAGCCTATTATTACTCCAATTTTACCAAATCTATTTAACACACCTGCTATCATTCCAGAAATTGCATAAGCAGCTAACATCGTTGGATCAGTATTTGTAATAACACCTAATGTTACTCCTATTGTAACACCTGCAGTTGTACCAACCAAAACTCCATTTTTCCAACCTAAAATTAAAACAATTAATATACTCAATATATTTCTAATTGAAAATCCAAATATACTTAAATCTCCAAAAGCAGCAATTGCAATAGATAATATCAAACTTGCACCCAATATTTCTTCTATTGAATATGCTTTTCTTTCTTTAAAATCTCTTATTGGAATTATTGAATTTACAAAAATTTTATAGAACACAACTCCAATTATAGAAAAAGATATTGATGATAACATATCATATACTGTAAAACCAGAAATTTTCATTTTAATTAATTGAATTATTAATGTTGCAATAAAAATATTTTTTGATATTTTTAATTTTTCATTTTTTTCATCCTCATTAAATCTTGGCTTTACTATGAACATTGTAACAATTAATGATAAAACCATTAGTATATATGTTAAAGCTCCACTTATTCCAAAACTTATAAAATTTCCTACAACACTAAAAATTACTATCCCCAATAACGGAACAGCATTAGATATACACGCACCTAAAAGACTTATGCTAAATGGTGAAAGCTCTCCTGTAATTCCCACCATTGAAATCATTAAAGCTATTACATAAATTGGTATATTCTTTAAAGTAAATACGTTTGCAAATATGTTTATTTTATTTTTATCACCATTATTGTTCGCATATTTGCTATCAACCGTGTTTTCATTTATATTTTGAAACATCCTTACCACCTCTTAAACTTTTATAGCATATATTGTACTACTTGTCCTTTGTATTTTTTGTCTTTTTTAGAAAGCTATTTAAAAAAGTTTTTTACAGCTTGTGATATATAATTTATATTTTTTACATTATTTATCAATTTATAATCCATATTTTATTATAAATTGTCGAAAAAATCAATAGAAAAAAAGAAACCTAGTATAAAACTAGATTTCTTAACTTATATTATTTTTTTATAATATATCTTTTTATTACAACTACACCTGCAGCAAATATAACTAAAGCTATAATTCCAATTGTAACTGGTAAAACATAATTTCTATCCTCACCTGTACTTGGTGTAATTAAAACTTGTTCTGCATTGTCAACTGGGAAGTCTTTTACAGCACTACCTCTGTGTTGATTTCCAGGAACAGCAGGTTTTGTAATTGTTACAGTTTCAACATCATTATTAAATATTAAATCTTGTGATGTTGTTAATACTTTTGATGTTGTTAATTTTGTTGATACTGTTTTTGTTGGTTCTAAAGCAGTTGCTGTAGATTCAGTATATAATAAGATTCTAGAATTTAAGAATTCTGTATCTCCAACTTTTGTAGCTTTTTTAGCTTCAAGTTCTTCAACTGTTATTTGTTTCCAATCAGTATTTTTATCTTGTTCAAATGCATAGTTTTTATCTAAGTAATCAACAAGTCCTGATGGTGTTAATGTAACAATGTTTCCTTCTTTTATTCCATATTTATAATAGTTTTCTGACATATAGTCTATTTCACTATTATTTGTATATTTAATTTCATATACAACATCTAATGTAGAACCTTCTAATATTTCATCATCTAATTCTGCTTTGATAAATCCTCTGTTTAGAATTCCATTGCTTGTAGATGGTGCCATATATGTTACATAGTTATGGTTTCCTTGTAGTTTTCCATTTTCATCTACTGTAACATCAGCTATTGTTTGTCCATTAGCTAATACAATTTTGAATGCGCTAACTCTCTTATTAATATCTAATTGTTGTCTTGCTCTTTCAACAATACCAAAGTCAACATTTTTTACAATAAATTCAACTTTATCTATGTTTCCATCTGTAATTGTTGTCTCATATTCTACTCCAAATTCCATTGTAGGTGTTGTAGAATTCATCTTTGTTATTGTTATTCCATTTTGGTTATTTCCACCATTATAAGCATCAGCAATTTGATTATTAATTGTATTATCAGTAATTGCAACCATTTCTTTATCTATAGCTAATCTTGTTTGATAATCATCTATTGCATCTGTTTTTCTTGTATTAACATCATTTTTATACCAATTCATATCTCTTTGGTTTCTAGATGAATCATAAACAGTTCCTTTATAGTTTTGTACTGTATATGTTTTATCTCCCCAAGTATATGTTATTGTATATTGTCCAGGAATATATCCTGTAAATTCATAATTTCCGTTTGCATCTGTATTTACAACAATATCTGGATTTGCATTATTTACTTCATGTAATGTTACTGTAACTCCTTCTACTGTAGCTTCTCCATTATCAAATAATCCATTTCCTTGTCTTATTTCTCCAGTTTTTAATTCTCCAGTAGTTCCATCAACAAAGACTGTTCCTTGTAATTTTCTTGCATCAGTTAATTCTAATTGTACTGATGGAGCTGAGTCTGTATCATCTTCGTAAGTATCTATATTTTCTAATTTTGTATTTCCTGGTACAGAATCTCTATCTAAAGCAGCTATTGTGTTACCACCTTGAGAAGCAAATGTTGTATATGATGTTATTTCTGCTCTATTTGACAATGTTTCTTTATTATTCATAATTTGTAAAATAGCAGCTCTTTCTAATTTAAATTGTACATAAATATAATTTGTTTTTCCAGATTCAATTGATGAATTTACATTTAAATTAATTTTTTTATAATTATTATTATAATTTTCTGGATTACTATAACTTATATTTCCTGTTACATTATTTTGAGCATCTAACCCTGTTCCAACAGCAGCTATAGTATATTTATTATCAAAATAATCAACTATACTATTTACTCTTGCATAATATGAAGATTCATTAACAAGTCCTATTTTATATGTTAAATAAACTTGTAATTCTTTATTTCTATCATCTGCTTTTTCATAATCTAAGTCAGATTGATAAATAGCTCTTCTGTATGTTCCTGTATATGAATTTTTAAATTTAACTCCTAAATTCCATGTGTTTTGATCATTTTGATTATATTCTTGTCCTTGATAAGATCTACTTCCATAATTGTAAATATGCCAGTATCCATTTACTCCAACATTTACACTTTGTAAATCTTGTGTTAAGGCCAAGTCAACTTGTGGTCTTTCATACATACCTAAATTAATATACCTAATTTCTGAAACACCTGGTGCATATTGACTAGCTATATTATATCCAGCATCTTTTGTATTTGCATGTAATATACAAGCTGAACTATCTTTTATTGATGTTGCGTGTTCACTTGTTTCATTATATGTTACTGAATATTTTGCATTTGAACTTGAATCTTTTACATCTACTCTATTTTCTCCAGTTGCATTTACACTAGCAAAGTTAGCATCTAAGATTGCTCTTTCTATTCTGTCTGTTGCTTTTGAACCATTATTATTATTCAAATTAACAACAACTGATTGATAAATTAAACCATCATATTCAAATTCAATATAATAATTTGCTAATTGGTCAATCTCAGCTTTAGTAAATTGATATTCACCGCCTTGAATTTCAGAATATAATCCTTTTTCAGATGTTGTTGTCTGTTCAACAACTTTTCCAGAATTATCTTTTAATCTAACAATTATACCATTAAACGCTGTATCCTTATCATCTGTATAAGTTGAACTAGAAGTTTTATACAAATCATTTCTAACTGTAGCTTTTGAAGATTGAATATCTTTCCATACATAACCTGAAATTTTTACATATTCTTGTTCATTTGGTACAACTTTTCTTGTAATAGTAGGGGCAATTTCAACACTTCCATCTATTTTTTTATATTGATAGTTTGGTACACTTGTTTCATAAGCAAGATACGTTCCCATAACTAAATTATTCAAATTAATTTCACCATTTGAATTAGTTCTAAAAGTTGTTGCATCATTTATATTATCTACATAAGTTATTTGACCATTTAATTTACGAACATATTTATTTGTTTCTTTATGTTGTATTTTAAACCCAAAATTTGCTAATCTTATATTATTATCTTTAGAATCAACTTTTACTATTGTTAAGTTTTTTGTAATTGGTATATCATAATTTCCAGTAAATTCTGATTCAATAACTCCTGGATTATTCCTACTACCAGTATTAACCAAAATCAAGTTTTGTTCAGCACTTCCATTTGCTTCAAGATACCATATTTGCGCAGTAATTATATCTGTTGCACTTCCTTTTTTTAATGTACCTTTAATATTCCTTAATTTTGCAACTCCAGCATCTGTACGAATATTTACATAGAATGGTTCTCCTGATTTAAAACCAGGATATCCAGTAGAATTATTATAAAATCTTTCTTCTGTTCCATTTAATTTACTAATGCAATATAATTTAGTAGAAATTTCTGCTCCATTTTCATCATAAGCATATAATTTATCAATTGTACCATTAAATTCCCAATTAAAAGGACCAACTCTAACATAACTAGAACTTCCATCAGTATAACCTTGTGTAGTTTTAATTTCATTTGTATTTGTATTATCTATTACCTGTATTGGTGTATTTGCTTCTGTTTGTGCATTTTCAACATTATTTCCATAATCTTCTCCTTCATTCATTAATGCTTCAGAATAAATATCTTGTTCTGTTGTTTCATTATCTCGATAATTACAATTGATACCATAATTATGTCCTACATAATACCACCACGTATTTAAAGTTCCATATAATGCTTTTTGAGTATCTGAAAAAGAATGATTAACTGGATCATTTGTATAACCTTGTTTATATTTATTTAATATATATGCAAGTCTACCATTTGTTGTTGAAAATATTTTAGTTGTACCATTATCAGAATAATCACCAATTATTTGCAAATAATTTCTAACAAGATACATATTACCTTTACTTGATGTTAAAGTACTATTTCTTTGTATACAATACAAATCATTTCTATTAACCAAATCTGTAAATTTTATATTAAGTGTTGCACCAACAGAATTATTACCATTTTGTGCATTACTAAATATCTCATCTATTGTAATATCCCTTGCAAATGCAATTGTACCAAAAGATACAATTACAAATGCCATTAATATTATCCTAATTAGTTTATTTTTCATTATCATTTACCTCCTTCCCTATATAATTCTCTTTCTTAAAACAAATCCTGCTACTAGATAAGTTATTACACCTATAATAACTATAGTTGATAAAACAACTGTTACTGTTGTAACAACTTGACCTGTTTTGATACTTATAATCAAATCAGCTGAATTTTTATTATTTTCATTATTATCATTTATGCCTAATTCATTATGGCTTTCTACGATTTCAGCAGTATTATTAATTAAACCTGTATTACTATCTTTCATTTGTTTTGTAACCGTTAATGTTATTTGCTTACTTTCTCCTGGTTTTATCTTTTCATTTGATAAACTATTATTATATAGTACATCTCCAGATTGATACCAGTCTTTATTTAGTTCAGAAGTAAATTTATAATCTTTTGAAATATAATCTGCAATTTTACTTACATAAGCATCTACTTCTCCAACATTTGTAACTTTAATAGTGTATTCAACAACTGCTGTTGTACTATTAACAAGTTTTGCATCAATTTCAGCTTTAGCAAATGAAATATTTTCATATTCATCTGTTACTGTTCCTTTTGAATTTTGAATTATAACTTTGCTAATATATTTATCTAATTTTAAATCAGCATTTTTAGCAACTTGTAATCCCATATTTACATTTGGAACATTATCACTGTTAAGTTTTATTACTTCTGTAGCACCTATTGTATAGTTATTTCCATCAACAGTAATTGTTTTTGCAATAGCTTTTGAATTTTCTGTTGTGTCAATTCCTTCGGCCATATATTTTGACATTACATATTTAGATGTATCATATTCAAATATAACAATATATTCACCATTTGGAATTGAGTCAAAACTATAGAAACCATTTTGATTTGTTGTAGCTTCTAAGTCTTTATTATTTGAATCTTTTACAAATTTATTTGTATTTGAATTCAATAATTTTACTTTAATATCTTTTAATAATTCTTCTCCAGAATCTTTTTTACCATTTCCATTTTCATCAACCCAAACTGATCCAGAAATTGATTTCAAGTTATTTTGATTATCTGGGTTATTATTTTCTGTATTTCCTGGATTTGTATTATCTCCAGTATTTTCACTTCCTGTATTATCTGTTGTTAATTCGGGTTTTAAAATATTTTTTATTGTTTTGTTGTTAAATTCATTTTCATTAACACTTACAACTATATTATTTTCTATTTCAACAGATTTTGTATTTCCTGGAATTCTATTTACAACCACTTTAATTTTGTACTCTACTTGTTTTCCAGAACCAAGTGAACCTTCTAATCTTAATGTGCTATTATTACCTTTAACATATCCATCAAGAGAAATATTTTCACCATTTCTAGTAACTTGTGTTAATGTTACATTATTTGATATTGAATCTGTTACTAACAAATTACTTATATCTTCTGTTCCATTGTTTTTTACAGTTACAGTATATTCTATTTCATCTCCAGCATTTACATATTCATTTTCTTTGTTTGATGTAATTACTGTATCTAAATTCATAGTATTTACTTTAACATTTTCTGTATTTGAATCATATTTTGTTTTTCCATCAGAAACTGTTGCAGAAATTGTTCCATTTGCATCCTTAACATTTGATGTCATATTTGCAAGTACAAGAACTGTTATTCCAACTGTTTCTCCAGGTTTTATACTATCAATAGTAATATTATTTGTATCTTTTGAAACAACCAATTCTTTATTTCTATTTAAATAACTAATTTCTTGCAATGTAACTGCATTACCAATATTTATATCAACATTTAAATTTGTTTTTTCTTCATTTGATTTATTTGTTACTTTTAAGATAAATCTATATGAATATCCAGCTTTTAAATTCTCATCATCTGAATCACCACTATATAATAAAGTTTGAATATCAGATTTTTCTATTGAATTATTTACTTCATTTGAAGTTTTTGTAACCTCTCCATATTGTATTGAAACAGAATTTTTTATATTTTTACCAGCTGTTTCATCTTTAACTTTTACTTGATAAGTTTTTGTTATTTTTTCTCCAACTGCTAGTTTTTCAATATTAAATTCTGCATTTTTTCTTTCATTATCTTCTTTATAAGGTTCAAATTTTATTTCTTCAAGTGTTGGACCTATACGTTGATTTTTTTCAACATATACAGTATTTTCCGGAACATTTCCTGTTATTTTTAAGTTTGTAACATCTTCTGTTCCTGTATTTTCAATAGTTACTGAATATGTTAAAACATCTCCTTCTTTTACAACTGTTTCTTCATTTTGTCCTACATACGCTTTTAACGAAGCCTCTACTATTGGTCCTTCTCCAGTTGTTAATTGTACATTATCTAATTTTGTACTGCCAACAACATTTGTTACTGCATCTTTATAATAAACATTAAATCCTTCTTCAGCAACTTTATTATATTCTAAATTTGCAGGAATAGTAATTTGATATTTAACGTTTACTTCTTTTAAAACATCTAGTTCCGTAATAACAACTAAATATTTTTTAGAATTTTGGATATTTGTTATATTTTCTTCCCAATTATTTTCCTTATTTTCTAAATCTTCTGTAGCGTTTGCATTATTTGTTGTATAAATTTTAACTAGTGATGAATTTACTCCTTCTACAGATAAATTTTCAACAACCACATTACTATTATTTAGTTTTGTTGCTTCATTTGTAGGTAATGTTCCTAATATTTTAACTTCTGAAATTTTATTTTCATTATTATTAATTATTTTATTTTCAACTGTAGCAGTTTTTTCAGCTGAAGAAACATCAATTTTTCCATTTTTGTTTCCTTCATTATTTATAACTTCGATTCCATATTCTAAAATTTTATTTGTTGATACAATTCCAGCATAAGAAACAATATTTATATCTTTTTGTACTGTTCCTAATTTTTCTCCTCCGTTATAATTAACTGCATTTTCATTTGTATATGTTAATTTAACCTGTTCTTTACTGCTTGGATTCTTCATATTTACTGTTATATTAGCATTAACTATGATTATTGCACCATCAACTGCTTCGCCTTTGTATTGAGTTTGTTCTCCATCTAAAACAATTTCTAATGTTTTATTTTTTATTACATAAGATTTAATTTTCATTTCATCTTCATATAACAATTTAACAGAATTAATTTCAATTCCTTCAATTTTTTCTGGTAGTTCCAATTTTAAAACTGGATTTTTGAATAATTCGTTATTTTCATTTTTACTATTTAAAGTAATTCTAAATTCAACATTTTCATTTTTTGTCATTGTTGATAATTCAGTTCTATTAATTTCTAGATTAGCAGATGTTTCTGTTTCTTGTAATCCAATACTTGAATTTACTTTTCCAATTACTTTTTCTTCATTATTAATAGCATAAGCTACTGTATTTTCTTGTTCAATTTTTGATGCCTTTTTCAATTCATCTTTATTAATTTTTGATATTGTTTTTATAGTTTCAATTTGAATTCTTCCAACTTTTTCTTGGTCACTTATTTTTATTGTAATTGATTGTACTCCAGTTGGATAAATTACAACAATATTACCATTTTCATCACTTTGTGAATCTTTATTTATTGTAACAATACTTTGTTTTGTTTCAGTATTAATTATTTCTAAATTTCCATTTTGTCCTAATACATTTACAATATCTTCTTTATTAATTTTTGAAGTCTTGTACTCTGACACTATATCTTTATCGTTTATTTTTTGTTTGTTTTCAGTAACAATTGTTTCATTAGATGCATCTACTAAATTAACATCTATAATATTTTTATATGAAACATCTCTTAAAATTTCAGCATATAATTTTCCTTTATATATGCTTTCCTCATTTTGCAAAACTTTATCATTAACAATTGAATCTTTTTCTTCTTTTGTTAATGTAGTTCCTCTTGAATTGCTTATTTCATATTTGTTTAAATCATAATATTCAATTTTTGATTTAACTTCCAATTTTTCATTATTTAGTTCAACATCTTTATCAAAGATATAAGTTACTATAAAACTATCTTCTCCATTTTTTATCCAAGAAACTTTATTATTGTTTGCAACATTTTCTATTGTAACATTAACAATACCTGTTTCTTTATTATAATTCCAGTCTTTTTCAGTTACTTGTTTTCCACTTGTTAATAAAATTTCGTTTGAATTAACTAAAACTTTTTCTGGATATTTATCTGAAATTTTAGGAGCATAAATATTTATTGTTGATCTTTTTACTGGAAAAACATCATTATTAATTAAAGATTTTAATTGCAATTGTATAACTCTTTTTTGTTCACCGTTAATTGTGAAAACTTTATTTGTAATAACTTCTTGTGATAAATTTACTTCTCCTTTTGATAAAACATAAGGATTTTTATATCTTAATTTAACATTTTTTTCTGCATTTATAGATATATCCTTTTGAGTACTATCTTTATATACACCACTTAAAGCAATTACGCTTTGTAAATCAATCAAACTCAAATCAAATTGTTCATCTTTAATAATTTCAATATTTAACTCTATTTCTTTTGTTTCACCTGCTTTTATTTGATTTAAATATACAGTGTTATTTTCTATTTTTTCAATAGATTCACTTGTACTATCAGGTTTTAAATTAAAATTAGCATTTTTTAGTTCAACTTTTCCATTAAAGTATCCCTCTTGATTTACTGCAACATTTAAAAATAATTTCAAATTATTATCTGTTGTTGTAGCATCTAATTTGTCTGTTCTTCCCCCATTTTCATCTTTAAAGTAAGCCATAAATTCAATATTTTTATGGTTTGTCTTTTTGTCTAAGCTTACTTGCTCAGCAGCATAACTAACAACATCAACACATAGCAATAAAAAATTAGCCATTGTTAATGTAACAATTAATAGCAATGCTGTAATAACTTGTAAAGTTTTTTGTTTCATAATTTTACCTCCTAAATATAAAAGCTTTTTTTATATAATATAAATTTAATTATCTTAAGTCAATATGAGAAAAAATCATTCCTTCTAGCTCTTTACGGAAGCTCATTAGATGGTATTTTAACATTTCTATTAAGTTTTTATTACATTTATATTACATTAAAAAATAATTTCTTTTACATAATTCTTGCACTTTATATTATACAATATTTTAAGGATATTTTCAATGTTTTTTATTATTTTTATGCGTTTTTTTTTATTTTTTAGTTTACCATATTATTTTTATAAAAATTCATAATAGTAACACTTATTTTTTAAAATACATATAATAAAATTAAATTTAATATATTATAAAAAGGATGGTGATTATTTTGGATAATTTTAACATAGATGAAAATACAATGAAAAACATAAAAAACATGGTTGATAATGGTAATATTTCTGATGCAATATCAAACATTTCTCCTGAAATGATTCAAAATTTTTCTAAAATGCTATCAAATCAAAATTCGAACAATCATACAAACACCAATAATTCTCAGAATATAAACTCATCACAAAACACAAACCCTAATACACAGAATAATTCAAATCAATCAAATTTTGATTTTAGCAATATTGACCCAAATACTATTATGAAATTAAGTTCAGTAATTGGAAAAATGAAAAATACAAAAGATGATCCAAGAGCAAATTTATTAAATTCTCTAAAACCTTATTTGAGAGACACAAAAAAAGAAAAGCTTGATAATTACATAAATTTACTTAATGTATCTAAAATTGCAGAAATAATGAAAGATAATAATAAGGAGAATCAATAATGTTTAACTTTCCATTTATGGGATATCCATATAATTATCAATACTATAAAAATTATAATAATTATATAAAAAATTCAGAACAAAAAATCCAAAAAGAAAACAGTGTTACTAATTCTAATAAAATTAGTAACACTGTAAACCAAACACAAGAAAGTAACAACGAACAAGCTGTTTTTAGCATTATGGGTATAAATCTTTATCTTGATGATTTAATTATTCTTGGAGTTTTATTTTTTTTATATCAACAAAAAGTTCATGACGAAATGTTGTATATAATTTTAATTTTACTTTTATTATCATAATTATTCTATTATAATTTTATCATCTTTTACATATACATAAGCCTGTATATGCATAGGTTCTTCATCCCTAACAATTTCTTTTACTATATTTGAAATTCTTATTTGAACAGCATCTAAATTTCCTGCTGCAATTATAGCTTCTTTATTTCCTTTTGCACCAGCATGTGCCAAACCTCTTAAATTACCTAAAACAACAATATTATCAGAAGCTATTACTTCAGCTCCAGAATTTACATCTCCTAAAATTACAATACTTCCTTCAGTTTCTATCTTTTGTCCAGACCTTAATGAACCTTTATGAAACTTAGTTTCAGATGTAGCAATATGTTGATTAAATGTTCTCGTAATACTAGAAAGCCCTAAGCTTCTTGGCATATCAAATTCAATATCAACATCTATATTTTCTTTAATAAGTTTTTGAATTTCTTCTATTTCTTTGTTTTTTAAAACTTTTCCTACTATTTTAATAGGCGTTTTTTCATCTTTATATAATTTTTTTAAATCAGGTAATTTCTTATTTAAAGACCACATTATATGTTTTTGTTCTGCATTTTCGGCAATTTTAATTACAATTTTATCTTTTCTTAAATTAATACTAATACAACTTTTCATTTTACATCCTTTCA
>CAZHCX010000035.1:0-13342 GCA_964531445.1 uncultured Clostridium sp.
TCTTTTTCACTAATATGATCTTCTGAAAAGTTTGTAAATAATACAATATCAAATTGACATCCATCAACTCTATGTAATTTTAAACTTTGTGAAGAAACTTCCATTACAACTACTTCTACACCTTCGTCAACCATTTGTCTAAATAATTGTTGTAATTCTAAACTTTCTGGTGTTGTTCTATCACTATCTTTTATTTTCTTTCCATTAATATATGTTGCAATTGTTCCAATTAATCCAACTTTTTTTCCAGCTTTTTCTAAAATTTCTTTAATCATAAATGTTGTTGTTGTTTTTCCCTTAGTTCCAGTTACACCAATTAATTTTAGATGTGCTGACGGATTACCATAAAAGTTTGATGAACATTTTGCTAATGCTTCTCTTGTATCTTTTACTACTAAAATTGTTACATTTTCAGGTATATTTAATGCTTTAATGTCACATCCTTCTTGTAACATTACACATTGCGCTCCATTTTCTATTGCATTTTCAACATATTTGTGTCCATCTGTTGAAAATCCTTTGATTGCAACAAACATATATCCTTCTTTTACTTCTTTTGAATTTTTTTCAATTCCTTTTATTTCAATTTCAATGTTTCCTTTTGCTTTTATTCCTTCTAGCCCTGCTAATATTTTTTTTAATTCCATTTAGAATCATCCCTTCAATTTAATATGTTTTGTAGTCAAATTTTTGGCTACAATTTTGTTTACATTATATAACTAATTTTATTTTTTGTATAGAGTTTTAAACATTTTTAAGAGTTTTTATTCAGAAACCTTTGTCGCCAATCTCATTTCATTTTTGTTAAGAGCTTTATTTATAACAGTTATTTTATTATATTTAGCCGTACTTCTATTTTCACCTTCCATTGAGCCCAACTCCAAAGTATTATCCTTAATTTCTACCCTTTTGAAAAATGAACCAATATTACTATCAGAGCCTTTTAAATAAACAGTTTTATCTGAAGCACCTTCTTTACTTAAAATCAACTCTCCATTTACATATAATCCCCTATTGTCAAATGCAATTTTTATTGTTTTTGTATTCTTTGGCAAAGTATAAGTAAATTGATATTGCCAACCTTTCTCTAAAACTATAGCTACATAAATTTTTGGTTCTTCATTTTCTTTGTTGTAATACATGTGTAAATTAAATTTATCATCTGTTGGAGCAGCCCAATTTTTAATATCATTTCCAATACTTAATATATTTTGTAACTCAACATTAGAATCAATTTTCGAAATATCCATCTCTGCATATACCGTTTGTTATGTAAAATCAATTTTATCATTCAACACTTTAAATTGCTCACCAGATTTTATTGAATCTAAATTTATTTGAGCAAAATTAATTAGTCCAGTTTGCCCCCTTAATGCATTAAGAACTATCCCAGAAAGTATAAGTAAAATAATTACTGTTATTATTAATGCAATAAGTGTAATTCCTTTTTTATTTCTTAATTTTTTATTCATTTGTATCCCCTTTGTTTTTTATATTTTTCAACAAGCTAAATAATATTTCATTTATATTATTAATATTATTAATTTCCATTTTACAATATAATATCACAATGATTAAAAAAAATAAATAATATTTACTTAAATTTATTAATAATCTAAATAAATTTTACTACCTTTATTAACTGTAATTCCTTCTTTTGGAGTTTGATTTTTAATAATTGTATTTTCTTTGTCAAGCTCTTCTTGTTCATTGTTTATAACAATTTCAAGTCCAGCATCTTTCATAATTTTTTCTGTTTCTTTTATAGACATTCCTTCTACATTTGGAACCTGAATTTGTTCTACTTGTTCAATTTCATCTTGATTTCCTTTGCTTACTTCTAAATATGGCAAAATTTCACTAAATACTTGACCTCCAACTGGTGCTGCAACACCACCTCCTTGGTGTCCTCCTTCCCCAGTAGGATTATACAAAGTAACAAGAAGCACAACCTGAGGATCTTCAATAGGTGCAACACCTAAAAAAGAAGTAACATATTTATTAGTATTAACACCATCCTCAGAAGTACCGGTTTTTCCACCAATTCTGTATCCTGCAACTTTTGCATTTTTACCAGTACCCTCTGCAACAACAGACTCCATCATACTTAAAACTTTTTCTGAAGTTTCTTTAGAAATTGTTTGTGATTTCACTTTGGTTTCTACATCTTTTCTCTCTCCTGTTTTACTATCTACAACAGCTTTTACAATTCTTGGTTGAATTAAATTTCCTCCATTGGCAATAGAAGAAACAGCTGTAACTAATTGAATTGGAGTTATTTCAAATCTTTGCCCAAAACTAATTGTAGCCAATTCAACAGGACCTGCTTTATTTTCTGCTAAAAATATACTTCCAGCCTCTCCAGGCAAATCAACACCTGTTCTTTCTAGAAATCCAAATTTCTTTAAATATCCGTAATACGTGTTAACACCCATTCTTTGGCCCAAACCTATAAAAATTGGGTTGCATGAATTCATTAAAGCCTGCCTTAAACTTTCTGGACCATGAGGCCTATAATATCTCCAACATTTAATTCTGACACCAGCTACCTCAATTCCGCCAGTACAGCAAAATTCACCTTCTTTATCAATATCAGTTACTAACCCCTCTTCTATTGAGGCTGATGCAGTTATTGTTTTAAAAGTAGAACCTGGTTCATACGTATCTGTAATTGCTCTGTTTCTCCAAACAGCTTGCAAACTTTTTGTTTTTTCTGCTTGTTGTGCAGTGTCCCATATTCCTTTTAATTCATCAGTATATGCTGCATACGGATCATTCAAATTATAATTTGGATATGTTGCCATTGCTAAAATATCACCATTTTTAGGATTTATTGCAACAATATTTCCACCATCTGTACACTTATTGTCAATACACGCTTCCTTTAAATATTTTTCAACAATAGACTGAACATTTATATCAATTGTTAAAACAACATCATTTCCATTTGTTGCTGCAACATAAGACTCTCCCTCTTCTCCAATTTCTCCACCTTTTGCATCAGTATGTCTTTTAATAGCTCCTTTCGTTCCAGAAAGCACTTTGTCATACTTTGCCTCTACACCATCTAATCCTTGATTGTCGCTTCCACAAAAGCCAATTATTTGTGATGCAAGATTATTATTTGGATAATACCTTTTTGTATCTTCATCAATATTTATACCAGTTGTTATGTTTTCTTGCTCCATCCACTCCCTTAAAATATTTGTCTTTTCTTTATCAACTTTTTTAGCAATAGTCTCAATTGAACTTCTTTTTGAAACTCTTTTTAAAGTTTTTTCATAATCAACTTCAAGAATTTCGGATAATTTTCTCGCAACTTTTTCCTTATCATTTTTACTTATATTACCTGGGTTAACCGTAACAGTTTCTACAGTGCTACTTTGGGCTAAAACTTGACCAGTAGAATCAAAAATTGTACCTCTTTTAGGATTGATAGTTCTATCTAAAGTTTGCTGTTCGTAAGCTTTTCTAGAAAGTTCTTTTCCTTCAATTAACTGTATATATCCAAGTCTAACTATCAAAAGAATCATTAGTAAAAACATTATAAACAAAGTTGTTCTCATTCTCTTTTTAGTAGATATATTTATTTTAACCATAAAAACACCTCTAATAATATTTATTAGAAGTGTTTAAATTTATTCTTATTTAAAATTAATATTTATATTTATAATTTTAATTTTTATTTAATATTAAAAATTTTATCAGCAATCTTCTCCCACCAATTTTTTTGTGTTTCAACAACAACTTTCTCTGAAGCTGATTCAACATAATCTTTTTTTGGTAGACTTACATAAATTGTTTGTTTTGCAGTTAATTTTTGCATTCCAAGTTCTTCTTTTGCAACTTTTTCAACATTACTCAAATTCAAACTATTTTCTATACTAACATTAAGCTGTTCATTTTCTTTTTGAAGATTAGCTAATTGCTTCTTTTGATTTTGAATTTGATTAAATTGTTTATCAATTTGAGAGTTTCTACAACTTATTGTCAACATCAACATTATAAGACCTAGTACAGTTACTGTTGTTTTAAAATGTTTTCTTCTTTGTTCTTTTGAAATTTTAATCTGCTGTTTTGGTATTTCTTTAACAACTTCAAGTTTCCTTTTTTTAGAAACATTTTTCTTTTTTCTTCTTTCATATTCAGTTTCAATTTTTCTAGGACTTGTACCATACTGGTATCCTGCTTGTGGCATAAGTTATTTTCACCTCTCTTTCTTAATTAAATTCTTTCAAAAATTCTAAGTTTTGCACTTTTGCTTCTTGAATTTTCTTCTTGTTCTTCTTTACTTGCTACTATCGGTTTTCTTGTTATTATTTTTCCTAATGATTTTGCACCACATACGCAATATGGTAAATCACTTGGACAAGTACATTTTCCTTTAGCATCTATCATTGCATTTTTTACTGCTCTATCTTCCAATGAATGGAATGTTATTACACACAACCTCCCACCTGGATTTAAGCAATCTATGCAATCTTTTATTGTATTATATAATGGTTTTATTTCATCATTTACTTCTATTCTAATTGCTTGAAATGTTCTTTTTGCTGGATGTCCATCATTTTGTTTTGATTTAGGAATTGATTTTTCTATTATTTCAACTAATTCTTTTGTTGTTTCAATTTCCTTTGATTTTCTATATTCACAAATGTTTCTTGCTATTTGTCTTGAAAATCTTTCTTCTCCATATTCATAAATAACATTTGCAAGTTCTGTTTCTGAATATGTATTTACAACTTCTTTTGCTGTAAGTTCTTGAGTTTTATCCATCCTCATGTCTAATTCATTTTCACCTAAATAGCTAAAACCTCTGTTTCTTTCATCTAGTTGATATGATGATACTCCTAAATCTAATAAAATTCCGTCTACACCTTCTATGCCTATATCATCTAATATTTGTTTTATATTATCATGATTGTCTTTTATAAACTTAACATTGCTGAATTCTTTTAATCTTTCTTTTGCAGCTTTTAATGCGTCATCATCTCTATCTATTCCGATTAAAAGTCCTTCAGATGATAATCTTTTTACTATTTCTTTGCTATGACCAGCTCCACCAAGAGTTCCATCAACATAAATTCCATTTTCTTTTATATTAAGGCCTTCTATGCATTCTTGTAGTAATACTGATTTGTGCTTAAATTCCACTTTTCCACCTCTTAATATTATAAAATTTTTATTTATCTATTTGCTTGTATAATTTGAAGTTGTATTTTAGCAATCATATTTTATATAATCTAATTTTAATTAAAATTTTCTTATTATATAAGCAAAAAGCAACTGGTAAAATTACCAGCTGCGTGAATTTTATGTTTCTTCTTTTGGTATTCTACAAATCCTTTGTATAGTTTTCTTTGGATTTTTTACTTTCGTTTTTTTATCATTTACAATATTTTACTTTTGTATTTCTTAATTTAAATTGATTCTTTTGTACTTTTATCTTTTGTACAATTCATTTATTTTTCTTTTGTATAATAATCTTTTGAACTTTTATCTTTGGTATTTTATATTCCTTTGTATAATTTTCTTTTGTATAGTTTTCATTAGTACTTTTTATCTTTAGTATTCTTATCTCGTGTATCTATATAAACTTTTGCAAGTTATATACCAAGCATTGTCATATTTTGAGCGATTTCATCAACTGATATGTTTTCATCGCATTTTTCCCAATTTTCTTTATTCCATATTTCTAGTCTTGTTCCTACACCAATTATTACCGCTTCTTTTTCTAATTCTGCTGCAACTCTTAAATTGTTTGGTATTAAGAATCTGCCTTGTTTGTCTATTTCGCACTCTGTTGCTCCTGATAAGAAGAATCTAACAAAGTTTCTTGCATTTTTGTCTGATAGTGGAAGTGATTTTAATTTTGTTTCGAAGTTTAACCATTCTTCTTGTGAAAAAGCAAATAAACATCCGTCTAAACCTTTTGTTATAACGAATTTTTCTCCAATGTCTTGTCTTAATTTTGCTGGCATTATTAATCTGCCTTTAGCATCTAGAGAATGCTCGTATTCACCCATTAACAATGGCTTCCACCTCTTTTCATTTTTCTACCACTTTGTACCACTTCTCTCCACTTCAAATAAATTGTAATATAACTTTTTTTATTTTGCAATAGTTTTTTGAAATTTTTTTGAATTTTTTTAAGTTTTTTCAATACTTCAGTTTGAAATATAAAATTTTGTTTTATAATCTTTACCGTCTGAAGCAGTTAGTAAGGATTCCTTACTAACTGGATTTTCCTGTAACTCTCCTTCTTCAAAAATATTTTTTATATGCATTGTTATATTATTTTTTGTAGTGTTAAACATTTTTTCGTGTTTAACAATATTTTTTAGTTCTTTATGTTCCATACATAAAAACAGAAATAAATCAATTTTCAAATCAATTTATTCCTGTTAATTTTATACATCTTTATAGCCTTTATACTTCCCATAACAAATCATTCCAATAGCAATTACAATAAAAGTACAAACTCCATAAGATACAACCTTAAAACCTGCCTTAGGTATAGGTTCCTTTGCAATTGTCGGATCATCATTTTTATTATTTGTTAAATTCATTTCTAATCCATTAGGCTCTTTTGATACAGCTAATTTTTGACCATCTGTTACTAATTTTGTAGAATACTGAATCAAATTATTCCCTGTTGAATATGGTACATCAAGTTTTGATTCTTCAACAATCCAAAAATATGAATATTGACCAAACTCTCCATTACTGTTCATTCCTAATTTACTTAAATAGTTTTTATCAATATAGGAAGTAATAAAACCAGAATTAATAGTTTTTTCCATATCAAAACCACCATACTCATTAATTTCTATATTTGGTTTTTCGTTTGTTTTAGTTAAAATATAGTAATAATTATTACTTTCATTTAAAAGTATATTTGTAATTTTTAATTCCCCTTCATAGTCATATGTTAACTGATAATTTGCTTTTGAAAAATCAGTAAATTTTGGTAGATTTGAAACAATAACTTCGCATGTATCAGATACACCCGCAGCTTCAACTTTAATAGTTGACTTTCCAGCTTTTAGCGCTTTTAATGTTCCATTATCAACTGTTACAACACTATTATCACTACTTGTCCATTTAACCTCTGCATTTGGAACATTATTATATCTGTCATCCCTTATAACTACATTTAATTTTTCTCTTGTTTTTCTGGATTTTTCTGGTTATTCTGATTATTTTGCTTTTCTATTTCTTTAAAATACTTAATTATAGAAACACAATCGATAAGAATAAAAATTCCAACTATTACAGTAAAAATATTTAAAGATAAAATGTACATAACTGAAAAACAAATTCCAATTATAGGACCTGCCATTTTTTTATTTTTAGTAAATGAATAAAATAAGTATAATACTCCTATACAAACTATTGAAATTAAACACGAAACATTATTTTTTCCTATATTTGTAAAAATACCTATAACAAATAATGCAGATATTATTATACAAAAAATCTTTGTCCATTTTAATCTCTTAGATTTGTTTCCTATTATTTATCACATGTAATACAAACAATATCATTTTACATTAAATATCATACTAATAATTCATTTTGTTTTTTCATTTTCATTGTTATACTTTAAGAAAACAAAAATTTAGGAGGCTTACATGACTGAAAATGAAAAAATATATAGAAAAAATATAGGAAGAAAAATAAAATTAGCAAGATACAAAAAGAAATACACCCAAGAAGCACTAGCAGAAAAAACAGCACTATCAACAAGATATATAAGTCAACTAGAACGTGGAATTGCATTTGGAAGTGCAAACACAATCGTACAGCTATGTAAAGCTTTAAACATCTCATCAAATTTTTTATTTGATGATTTAGTAAAAACTGATAAATCAGAAACTGTTGCAAATATGGACCTTAATTTTTTAGAAGATTATTCACAATTAAACTCATACAATAAAGAAGTAATCCATAGACTTGCAAATGATTTAATAAAATTACAATTAGAACAAAATCCAAATAAAAAACGAGTATAAAATAATTGACCATATTCTTCCATTAATTTTCTCCCCCTTTTCAACTGTTCGAAAATTCCGAACAGTTGAAATTTTTTTAATTTCAATTGCCAATAATTTTTTAGTATGTTATGATAATACACGGAAAAAAAGCAAATAATATTCAAGGAGGTAATTTTATGGAATTTAAACAATGGAATAATTTTAAAGACGGAGAATGGAAATACGAAATAAATGTACGAAGCTTCATACAAAGCAATTACACACCTTAGAAGGAGATTCAAGCTTTTTAACAGGCACAACAGAAAAAACAAAAAAGCTTTGGGACGAAGTTTTAGAATTATATAAAAAAGAAAAAGAATCTGAAGGTGGAGTTTTAGATATAGATACAAAAACAATTTCAACAGTTTCTGCACATGACGCAGGATACATCAACAAAGACTTAGAAGAAATTGTAGGCCTTCAAACAGATGCACCTTTAAAAAGAGCAATAATGCCTTTTGGTGGAATTAGAATTGTTGAAAAATCTTGTGAAGCTTATGGTAGAACAGTTGATTCAGAAACAGATAAAATATTTCACAAAGTTAGAAAAACACACAATGACGGTGTATTTAGTGTTTACACACCAGATATCAGAGCAGCAAGAAGCAGTCATTTAATAACAGGTCTTCCTGATGGATACGGTCGTGGAAGAATTATTGGGGACTACAGAAGAGTAGCATTATATGGTGTTGATGTTCTAATCGAAGAAAAGACAAAAGATTTAGACACATTAAACACTGATGAATTCACTGAAAATATCATAAGGGAAAGAGAAGAAATTTTTGAACAAATAAAAGCCCTAAAAGAATTGAAAGAAATGGCTCAAAAGTACGGATTTGATATTTCAAAACCAGCATCAAATTCAAAAGAAGCAGTTCAATGGTTATACTTTGGATACTTAGGAGCAATCAAAGATCAAAATGGTGCTGCAATGAGTATTGGTAGAACATCTTCTTTCTTAGACATTTATTTTGAAAGAGATTTAGCTGAAGGAACAATTACTGAAGAAGAAGTTCAAGAAATTATGGACCACTTTGTAATGAAATTAAGATTAGTTAGATTCCTAAGAACACCAGAATACAATGAGTTATTCAGTGGAGACCCTGTATGGGTAACAGAAAGCATTGGTGGTATGGGAATTGACGGAAGAACATTAGTAACAAAAAATTCATTTAGAGTTCTTCATACATTAGAAAATTTAGGACCAGCACCAGAACCAAACTTAACAGTTTTATGGTCAACAAGACTACCAGAAGGATTTAAAAGATACACAACAAATCTATCAATAAAAACATCATCAATTCAATACGAAAATGATGATTTAATGAGAATAACTTTAGGAGATGACTACGGTATTGCATGCTGCGTATCACCAATGAAAATTGGAAAACAAATGCAATTCTTTGGAGCAAGAGCAAACTTAGCAAAAACATTACTATATGCAATAAATGGTGGTAGAGATGAAATCTCTGGAAAACAAGTAACACCAAAATTTGCACCAATTACTTCAGAATACTTAGAATACAACGAAATAATGGAAAAATTTGACCAGATGATGGAATATGTAGCAAAAATTTATATAAAAGCATTAAACGCAATTCACTATATGCACGACAAATACTCTTATGAGGCAATCGAAATGGCATTACATGACAAAAACATCATAAGAACAATGGCATGCGGAATTGCTGGGTTATCAGTAGTAGCAGATTCATTATCAGCAATAAAATATGCAAAAGTAAAAGTAATTAGAGACGAAACAGGACTAGCAACGGACTACGAAATAGAAGGAGACTTCCCAAAATTCGGTAATGATGATGAAAAAGTAGACGAAATTGCTATTTACATTGTAAAAAGATTTTTAAGTAAATTACAAAAACACTACACATACAGAAACTCAAAACACACACTATCAATATTAACAATAACATCAAACGTAGTTTACGGTAAAAACACTGGAAACACACCAGACGGAAGAAAAGCCGGAGCACCATTCGGACCAGGAGCAAACCCACTACACGGAAGAGACACAAACGGAGCACTAGCAGTAATGAACTCAATAGCAAAACTTCCATTTGAAGAAGCAGAAGACGGAATATCATACACATTTTCAATCACACCAGGAACACTAGGAAAAACAGACGAAGAAAAAATAACAAACCTAGTAACAATGCTAGACGGGTACTTCAAACAAACAGGACATCACATAAATGTAAATGTATTTGACAGAAGCCTATTATTAGACGCAATGGACCATCCAGAAAAATATCCACAACTTACAATACGTGTATCTGGATATGCAGTAAACTTTACAAAACTAACAAGAGAACAACAATTAGACGTAATAAACAGAACAATACATGAAAGAATTTAAGAAACGGGATTGAGGGACGTTCCTTAAAATCCCTGCTAGAAGGGATTAAGGGACACTCCTTTTTTCTATGTTGGAGGAAAAACAATGGAAAAAAAATAGACAAAACAAAATATGCAAAAATACATTCAGTTGAATCATTTGGTACAGTTGACGGACCCGGAATTAGATTTGTTTTATTTTTACAGGGTTGCAATTTACAATGCAAATATTGCCACAACAGAGATAGTTGGGACTTAAATGGTGGAGAATACAAATCTTTAGATGAAATTTTTAACAAAATAATGAAATATAAAAATTACATCTATCCAAATGGTGGCGTAACAATATCAGGTGGAGAACCCTTATTACAGCCCCTATTCCTTATCGAATTATTTAAAAAACTTAAAAAAGAAAACATCCACACTTGCATAGATACATCAGGAATGTTTACAATAACAGATGATTTAAAAGAACTTTTATCTTTAACTGATTTAGTTCTTTTAGATATAAAACATATTGATACAAATAAATGTAAAGATTTGGTTGGATGTGGCAATGAAAAGGAATTAGCATTTGCCAGATACCTAAGTGATAATAATATTGATATGTGGATTAGACAGGTTATCGTTCCTGGTTTTACTGATGATGAAAATGATTTACAAAAATTAAGAGAGTTTATTTCGACTTTGAAAACTGTTAAGAAAATTGAATATCTTCCATATCATGAGATGGGTAAATATAAATGGGAACAACTTGGACTTAAATATCCTTTAGAAGGAATATTAAAAAATTCATAAATCTTAAGTAAAGAAAAAGTACAAAAACATGAAAAATTTTTAATAGATAATTTTGTCCAACCAAAAGACACTCCTTAAAAGACAATTTCAAATCTTTTAAGGAGTGTCCCCTTTTCCCTTCTAACAGGGATTTTAAGGAACGTCCCTTAATCCCTATCCTAGTAATTTCAATTCTACATTTTCCATTTTATACTTACCATCTACTAATTTAAATTCAACTAAAGTATTTGATAAAGTTTCTTCGTTTTGTCTTAAATCTGTTGTAAATAACATTTTGATTTTTGGTAATTCTACTTTGTTTGTAACAATTTCTCTAAAACATTCTGCCATGTGTTTTTCGTCTTCACATACAAATATCAATTGTGGTATTCCAGAAAATCCTGAATCTCCTGGTACAAAGTTTTCATAGAAGCCTTTGTATAAGTTCATTTTTTCTACTAATTTCTTTTTCCAGTCAATTTCTCTTCTGAATACTTCAAATAAGAATTGTATTGATTTTTCATTTTTTGTTAATTTTACAGATCCACCTGTTGCTTTAAAGATTTTTCCTAAACTTTTTGCTGTTAAAGCTGGTTTTACAACATAACTGTCAAATGCTTTTACTTTTCTTAAATAAGCTATTATAACTTGGTTTCCAGCTAATCTTTTCTTAATCATTGGAACTGGTTTTGTATTGTCTGATGGTTGCCATTTACATTCAACTTCTTTTGATGTTAATAAATATTTCCCCATTTTTTCTAGACAATATATTCTGTATATTCCTTTTCCTTCATCAGATGTAAAGTAATACCTTGTTAATATTTTTGATTTTACTAATGCTTCTAATTTATTATTTAATTTATCTTGTGATTTTGGGTCTATCCCCTTTAATTCTAACATTTGATATAATTGTCTTGATGTTATAAATTCAAATTCATTTACTAAGTCTAATATAGCAAAATGAATGTCTGTGATATGACCTATATTTATCTTATGTACAATTTGATTCATAGATACATAGCCATCTTTACCGTCGAAAGTTTTAATTTCTCCTTCTCTAATTGCAAATGGTGACACTTGTGCTTTAATTTGATTATCTTCTACCATTTTGATTCCCCCTACTTTAATATAACTAATTTGACTTTTTGTTTGTCATAGTCAATTTTCTTTATAAACACATTTACTTCTTCACCATAATTTAGCCCATCTTGGTATTCTGCCATTCCGACTAAATTTGGTGCAAGTTCTATAAATATTCCATTCTTATTTTTTTCTGTTTCTCGTATTATTCCATGTACTTTTGTTCTTTCTTTAAAGTTGTCTGCATTTTCTTTCCATGTTCCGAAATGTTCTTTGTAAGATAGGTTTATTTTTCCTGTGCTTATATCTATAGATTTTACCACAATATTTACATTTTGTCCAATTTTTATTCTTTCTGATGGATTTTTTGTTCGTGCTACTGCTAAGTCTTCTAATCTAACTAAACCTACTTTTCCTCCATCTAATTCAACAAATGCTCCGAATTTTGTGATATTTTTTACTATACCTTCAACAGTTTGTCCCTCTTTTAAATCTTGAATTTCTCCAAATTTATTTGGAAAATATTTAAATGTATTCATTTGTATCTCCTAATCTTTTTCTTTTGTTTTTTCATTATATAAAAAAACAGTCAAAAAAGCAACGCTTTCTCGACCATTTTATTATTTTTAACAATTTTATTATTTTTCTAATTCTATTGAAAAATCAAATGCATTAGCAATGTCAGCTGTTGTTCCCGCATCTATTGTATTTGTAGTGCCTACTTTCAATTCTGGTATATATACTTCTAACTCTGCATAATCACTACCATCTTGATTTATAAATTTAATTTTTGCAACTCCTCCTGCAAAATCAACTGGAGAATCATTTTGTACTGTTGCTGTAAAATTACTTATACCACCTTCAGCATTTAATTTTATATTTTTAATAGTAATTCCATCAATGTCTCTATCTTTTAATAAATCTCTTGATGTATTTTCTTTAACTCCATTTTCTATTTTTGCATTTTCTTCATTACTCATGTCTATTAATCCTACTTGTTCTATAGCCTCTCCTTCTAAAGCTGGGTTATTAGAATTTGATTTTTTGTTTTTGTTTATAATTAACCATATTCCCGCTACTATTACAGCAATAACAAT
>CAZHCX010000036.1:0-13112 GCA_964531445.1 uncultured Clostridium sp.
GTAGGAACTAAAAAACAAGCACAAGAATGTGTAAAAGAAGCAGCAGAAAAATCTGGAATGTACTATGTTGATCAAAGATGGTTAGGAGGAATGTTAACTAACTTTGGTACAATTAGAACAAGAGTACAAAGATTAAAAGATTTAGAAAAAATGCAAGAAGATGGTACATTTGAAGTACTACCTAAAAAAGAAGTTATATTATTAAAGAAAGAAATGGCTAAACTAGAAAGAAACTTAGGTGGAATTAAAGATATGGAAGAAATGCCTGGAGTTATTTTCTTAGTAGATCCTAAAAAAGAACATATAGCTATATTAGAAGCTAAAAAATTAAATATTCCAGTTATAGGATTAGTTGATACAAACTGTAATCCAGAAGAAGTTGACTATGCTATACCAGGAAATGATGATGCTATAAGAGCTGTTAAATTAATAACAGACGTTATGGCAAATGCTATCATTGAAGGTAGACAAGGTGAAAGCTTTGAAGCTGAAGAAGTAGAAAATACTGAAGAAGTTTCAGAAGAAGCTACATCTATGGAAGAAGTAGTAGCTAATAGCGAAGAAGAATAATTAAAATATATAAAGAGCGAGCAACGCTCGTTTGAAAGTATTCGGACGAGAATATGGGCTTGCTCTTTTGGTATATATAAATATTTAAGGAGGAATTTATAATGGTAACAGCAAGCTTAGTTAAAGAATTAAGAGAAAAAACAGGTGCAGGTATGATGGACTGCAAAAAAGTTTTAACAGAAACTGATGGAGATATGGAAAAAGCAATGGAACTTTTAAGAGAAAGAGGAATTGCAAAAGCAGCTAAAAAATCAGGAAGAGTTGCTGCAGAAGGTATAGTTGAAGCTTACATTTCAGAAGATGGAAAAGTAGGAGCTGCAGTAGAAGTTAACTCAGAAACAGACTTCGTTGCTAAAAATGAAGAATTCAAAACATTTGTTATGAATGTTGCAAAACAAATAGTTAACACAAATCCAAAAGATGTTGAAGAATTATTAGCTCAACCAGCTGAATTTGAAGAAGGAAAAACAGTTCAAGAAGCTTTAGTTGGAAAAATAGCTACAATAGGTGAAAACCTATCAATTAGAAGATTTGCAAGATTCGAATCAGAAGGATTAGTTGCAAAATATATCCATGGTGATGGAAAAATCGCTGTTTTAGTTAATATGAAAAAAGGAACAGAAGAAGTTGCAAAAGATATTTGTATGCAAATAGCTGCAGCTAGACCAGAATTCTTAAATAGAGAAGAAGTTCCTGCTGAAAGAGTTAACAAAGAAATGGAAATCTTAAAAGTTCAAACAATGAACGAAGGTAAACCAGAAGCTATAGCTGAAAAAATAGTTCAAGGTAGAATTGGTAAATTCTATGAAGAAATTTGTTTAGTAGATCAAGCATTTGTTAAAGATCCAAACAAAAAAGTTTCTCAATTATTAGCTGAAAAAGATGCTGAAGTTGTAGAATTTGCAAGACTTGAAAAAGGTGAAGGAATCGAGAAAAAAGAAGAAAACTTTGCTGAAGAAGTAATGAACCAATTAAAATAATTTAATAATTTGTTCTATAAAGAGACGGTTGAATTAATCAACTTGTCTCTTATTTTTTTAGCAAATTTAGCAAAAACCCTATTAATTTTGAAATATATATGATAGAATACGAAGGAATAAATAAAACAAGGAGTGTGAACAAATTGTCAGAAGCAAAATATAAAAGAGTACTACTAAAGCTAAGTGGCGAAGCATTAGCTGGTGAACAAAAAACTGGAGTTAATGTAGAATTAGTAGGAAAAATATGCGACAAAATTAAAGAAGTAACAGAAATGGGAGTTGAAGTCGGAATCGTAGTAGGAGGAGGAAACTTCTGGAGAGGTAGAAATGGACATCAAATGGAAAGAGCTACTGCAGACTATATGGGGATGTTGGCAACTGCAATGAATGGGCTAGCATTACAAGATGCATTAGAAGCAAGAGGAGTTCATTCAAGAGTTCAAACAGCTATTGAAATGAGAGAAATAGCAGAACCATTTATAATAAGAAAAGCAGAAAAACATTTAAATAGAGGAAGGGTTGTAATATTTTCATGCGGTACAGGACACCCATATTTTACAACAGATACAGCTGCAGTTTTAAGAGCAACAGAAATAAATGCAGATATAATATTATTAGGAAAAGCGATAGATGCTGTATATTCAGCAGATCCAAAATTAGATCCAACAGCTGAAAAATTTGATAAGATATCATATTTAGAAGTATTAGAAAAAGATTTAAAAGTTATGGATTCAACAGCAACAGCGTTGTGCAGAGATAATAATATACCATTATTGGTATTTGGAATTGCAGACCCAGAAAATATAGTAAGAGCTGTAAAAGGTGAAGAAATAGGAACTATTGTTAAATAAAGGAGAGGAAAATTATGGATTATACAAATATAAAAGAAAGAATGGAAAAAACAATAAGCGTATATAGTGAAAAATTATCAGAAGTAAGAGCAGGAAGAGCAAATCCTGCAATATTAAACAAAGTTAAAATAGATTATTATGGAACACCAACACCAATAAACCAAGTAGCTGGAGTATCAGTTCCAGAGGCTAGATTAATAGTTATTCAACCATGGGATATAAGTGTTTTAAAAGAAATAGAAAAAGCTATTTTAGCATCTGATATTGGAATTAATCCAAACAATGATGGTAAAGTTATTAGGCTTGCTTTTCCAGAATTAACTGAAGAAAGAAGAAAAGAATTAGTTAAAGATATCAAAAAAATGGCAGAAGAAGCAAAAGTTGCTGTAAGAGCTGTTAGAAGAGACGGAATTGAAGCTGCTAAAACTGAACAAAAAGAAGGAAATATGACAGAAGATGAATTAAAACAAGCAGAAAATGATATTCAAAAATTAACAGATAAAAGTGTAGAAGAAATTGATAAAATATTAGCTAATAAAGAAAAAGAAGTAATGTCTGTATAATTTGTGTAACAAAAGGGGCAACCTTTTTGTTATAAAAGGAAGGTCAAAAAATGAGTTTTAAGGAAACATTAAAGAAATATCAAGATATGGTTAATTCTGAATTAGATAAATATGTAAGAAAAGAAGATTGTCCAGAAAAAATATTAAACAATTCTTCTGAATATAGTTTAATGGCAGGAGGAAAAAGGCTTAGACCTATTCTAGTTCTTGCAACTTATAAATTGTTTAAGGATGACTGCGAAGAATGTATGCCATTTGCTGTTGCAATTGAGATGGTACATAATTTTTCTTTAATTCATGATGATTTACCAGAAATTGATAATGATGATTTTAGACATGGAAAACCAACAAATCATAAACAATTTAATCATGCTACAGCATTACTTGCAGGTGATAGTTTGCTAAATCAAGCATATATTGTATTAAGTGATGAAATTTTATATTCAGCACAAAATCAATATAAAGAAAACTTTTATAATAAAACAAGGGCTTTTAACGAATTTGCAAAGGCTGTTGATAGAATGATTGCTGGCGAATATTTAGATACAGAATTAGAAGGTCAAAAGATTTCTAATGAAATGTTAAAATATATTCATGTTAATAAAACAGGTGCTTTATTAAAATTGTGTGTTAGAATGGGTGCAATTATTGCAGGTGCATCTGAAAATGATGTTAAAAAATTATCAATATATGCAGATAAAATAGGATTAGCATTTCAAATAAAAGATGATATTTTATCTGAAGAAGGAAATCCAGAAATTACAGGCAAACCTGTTGGAAATGATAAAGAATTAAATAAATGTACTTATGTATCTTTTTATGGCTTAGATGGAGCAAAAAAAGAATTAGATAAAATTATTAAAGAAGCATTAGATGAACTTGAAGCTTTTGGTGAAAAAGCAGAATTTTTAAAGCAACTAGCAATTTATATAAAAGATAGAAACAAATAAAGCTTTAAATAAAGGAGTAAAAAGATGGATGAACAAAATTTACCCAAACATATTGCTATTATAATGGATGGTAATAGAAGATGGGCAAGAGCAAAGGGATTACCTGTAAAATTAGGACATAGAGAAGGAGCAAAAACACTTGAAAAAATAGTTAGATATGCCAATAAAATTGGAATAAAATACATAACGGTTTATGCCTTTTCAACAGAAAACTGGAAAAGAACTGAAGAAGAGGTATCTGCATTAATGGGATTGTTCCAAAGTTATTTAGATGATTATAGTAAAAGAGCCGATTCAGAAAATATCAAGGTAAAAATTATTGGAAATCGTCAGGGGTTATCTGACAAAATGAAAAGTAGTATTGAAAAATGTATGGATAGAACTAAAAACAATACAGGAATAACATTTAATATTGCTTTAAATTATGGCGGTAGAGATGAATTACTAAATGCTGTAAAGCAAATAGCTGAGCAAACTAAAAATGGTGAATTGAATATTGATGAAATAACAGAACAGGTAATTTCAGACAATTTATATACAAAAGGTCAACCTGATCCAGATTTATTAATCAGAACAAGTGGGGAAATAAGATTAAGTAATTTTCTTCCTTGGCAATTGGTATATTCAGAATTTGTATTTACAGATAAAAATTGGCCGGATTTTAATGAAAAAGATTTAGATGAGGCAATAGAAATTTTTCAAAAAAGAAATAGAAAATTTGGAGCAAAATAAAAATATTTTGACATAAGAAGAGAATAGAGAGGAAAAGATTATGGATTTAAAAAGAATATCATCTGCATTTATAGTTGTACTTGCATTAATGGTAATATTATTATCTCCTAATAACATAATTACAAGTTTGTTATTTACATTAATAACATTAGTTGCAATGCATGAATATTTAGGCGCAATATCAAAAGTATGTAAACCAATAAAATGGGTATCATATTTAAGTTGCATTAGTGTAGCTGTAATAAATTATATTCCAAAGGAATATTTTCAATCAGTATTAATGATTTCAATACCAACAGTTATATTACTATTATTTGCACAAGTAATTGCAACAGATATGAAAACAACATTTAAAGATATGGCATATACATTGCTTGGAATATGCTATATACCAGTATTTATGATGTTTATGTCAATGATTGATGGAATGAATTATGGAAAATTTTTATTAGGATATATATTTATTGCATCATGGGGAACAGATACATTTGCGTATTGCTTAGGTATAAAAATTGGAAAACATAAATTTAGTAAAGTTAGTCCTAAAAAATCAATAGAAGGATGTATATCTGGAACTCTAGGAGCAGTATTATTGGTACTAATTTATACTTATATTTTAAATAAATATTTTGCATTTGATTTATCTTATGCAAAAATATCATTAATTGGTTTTGTTTTAAGTTTAATTGGTCAAATTGGAGATTTTTCGGCATCTTGTATAAAAAGATATGTTGATATAAAAGATTATAGTAATTTATTACCAGGACATGGAGGAATGTTAGATAGAATAGATAGTGTTTTATTTATTGCTCCATTTGCATATATATTATTTACCTTAATTTAAAGGAGGAATAAATTTGACTGTTATAATATCAATAGTAAAAATTGTATTTTTATTAGGTTTTTTAATTTTAATACATGAATCAGGTCATCTCATAGTAGCTAAATTATGCAAAGTAAGAGTAAATGAATTTGCAATTGGTTTTGGTCCTACTATTTGGAAAAAACAGGGAAAGGAAACCAAATATGCACTGCGTTTAATTCCATTACGGTGGTTTTTGCAGTATGGAAGGTGAAGAAGAAAGGTCAGAAAATGAAGGTTCTTTTTCAAAAGCTAGTATTCCAAAAAGAATTGCTATTGTAATGGCTGGAGCTACTGTTAATATATTGTTTGGTTTGATTGTTTATTTTATATTAATGTCAACATCTGCTACATCTCCAACAAATGTAATGGATAAAATAATATATGGTGGTGCTGAAACAAAAGAATTTGTAGTTTCAGTATTAGATAACTTAAAAATGATGGCAACTGGTGGAATAAGTGTAGATCAAATGATGGGTCCTGTTGGAATATCAGAAGTTGTTGTAAAGACAAATAGTTTTAAGGAATTTGTGTATATGCTTGCTGTTATATCGTTGTCATTAGGTGTAACAAATTTGTTACCTATTCCAGCACTTGATGGTGGAAAAATATTATTATTGATAATAGAGGCAATAAGAAGAAAACCGTTAAAAGAAAGTGTAGAAATAAAAATTCAGTTATTAGGTTTTTCGATTTTAATAGCATTATCATTATATATTACTTATAATGATATTTTGAGAATCTTTTAAAATTATATACAAATAGTTATAAAAAAATAGGTGAGAAAAATGGAAGATAAAAAAAGAAATATATTTTTAGGAATTGTTTTAGTAATATTAATGATAGTTGCAATTGTAATTGTAATTATCAATCCAAATAAAATAAAAAAGACAAAAGAAATATCAGTTAATGAAAAACAAGAAAATGTTAATTTGATTTCAAATAATGTTACAAAAGAAGAATATATACAAGAAGAAAAAAGAATGAGTATGCAAGAAGGAAATAAATTTTGTAAAATAGATAATAAAATTGTTTTTTACAACGAGGATAATAAAACAATTTATTTATATGATTTAAACGAAAACAAAACTAGCAAAATAGCAACAGCTGAAAATGGTGTTGATAAAATGTATTTTGATGGTGAAAGTATTTATTTTATGCCAAGTTATTATATGGGAAAAGGAATCTATAAGGTTGATTTACAAGGAAACGTAAATAAGATAACTGAAAATTCTTCACTACAATTATATTTAACTGATGATAAAATATATTTTGTAAAACAAATAGGATATGATCAAATAAATAATAATCCACAAGGTACATTGAGTTCTATGGATAAAAATGGAGAAAATATAACTACAATTGCCGAAAATGTAAAAAATTATTTTTATATTCAAGGTGATAAAATTTATTATACAACACAAGATAGAAAAATGTATAGTATTGGTTTAGATGGTACTAATAAGCAAAATATTTTAAGTGGTAGAAAATTTGTAATAGGAACATCAGATAAATATATTATTTATATTGATTATGCAAGCCAAGAAGCAAAACATATATTGAATCTTGAAACTAATGAAGATACAATAGTTGGATATTTTGGACGAATATATAATTTTCAAAATAAGAAATTTTTACAAGTATGTAGAAGTTTAGATGATGGATCATTAGATGATAAATTTTCTTTGCTTGAAGTAAATGAGGATGGAACTGTTAAAGATTATGGAAATAATATTTCTGATTTTGCAATTAATTATATAATTAATGGAAATGTTTATTTGTATTCTAATCAAAATAGTGCTCAAGTTTATAATGTTGAAACAAAACAAACAGAAAGCAAAGATGAATATGAGGGTTTTAAATATTTTGTGGGTGGAAATGCTTATAAAATAGATGATTCAAATATTGAAGATATTAAAATAGAAAAAATAAAATTATAAAATATAGAAGCTTCAAAAAAATGAAGCTTCTTTTCTTTGTTCGCTTTTTTTTAGAAAAAATATGTGATAGAATATACAAAATAAACGACAAAATTCTTATTCAAGAGGTGCAAAAAATGTCAGAAAACAAAGCAAAAAAATTAAAAGATATATTTAGTGATTATGAAACAAAATCAAATATAAAAGATGCTTATGTAACAGCATTAAATGTAATAAAAAAATCAAATATGTTAGGAATAGTTCTTGAAATTGATGAATTTATTCAAATAAAAGAAGTATGGTATTTTGAAAAGTTCTTAATTGAAAGGTTTCATTTTTCAGCAATAGATATGACAATAAAATATCAAAAAGATACACAAATAAGTGATGTTAAAACAGAGTGGAAAAATATCATTGCATATATGGCACACAAATATCCATTGATGAAACCATTGTTATTGCTTAAAAGTGATATAGAAGTAAATGATAATGTTATAAATGTAAAAATGCATATAAAATGTGCTGATTTTTTGCGTGCAAAGAAAACTGACAAAGAGCTTGAAAATGTTTTAAAAAAATTAATGGGAAGAGAATATAAAGTTGAACTTGAAGAAAATGTAAATCAAAATGAAAAATTAGAACATGAGAAAAAATTGAAAGAAATGGAAGAAAATGCTTTAAAATTAACTACATCTTATGTGTCAGAAATAGAAGAATATCAAGATCCAAATTATATGCCACCTCAAGATGGAGATTATATTCCACCAGAAGAAATGTCAGGAATTCCGTCTGAAATGTCTGTTTATGCAGATGGTGGAGTACCTCCAATAGATGATGCTGAATTAGATGCACAAGTTATAGAAGAACAAAATTATATAATGGGTAAACCATCAAGAGCAAAAGAAAAATTAATTAAAATTAAAGATATAACTGCAAATGATGGAAAAGTTACAATTGAGGGTAGAGTTTTATCGTGTGAAGCAAGAGAAACAAAATCTGGAAAAGGTATGTTGATAATTGATTTATATGATGGAACAGGAACAATAACTTGTAAATCGTTTGCAAAAGATATTAAAGAAGGAAATGAAATTAAAACAAAAATTGAAGAAGCAAAAGGAATTAAGGTTACAGGAAAAGCTGGATTAGATACATATGCGGGAGATGTAACTGTAATAGCAAATATAATTATTCAAATTGAAAATAATATACCAGATCTTCCAGCAGAAGAAGAGGAAGAAGATACACCTTTAATTTTGGGAAGAAGTATGAATATTACTGCACCTTTAACTAAAATTACAGAATTAGGGCCAGATGATGGTGATGTATCATTAGATGGTGAAATTATATTTATGGAAGATAGAACATTAAAATCAGGAAAAACTTTATTAAGCTTCGATTTATATGATGGTTCTAGTACTTTGACTTGCAAAGCTTTTATAGATAAAGACAAATCTAAAAAAACACTAAAACGTTTAGGTAGTGTTAAGGGGGTTAAAATAGAAGGAAAAGCACAAATGGATTCATTTTCTGGTGAACTTACAGTAATGGCAAATACTATTATTGAAGGTGAAGGTGTAAAAAAAGTAATAAGACAAGATAATGCAGAGGTTAAAAGAGTAGAACTTCACATGCATACAAAGATGAGCCAAATGGATGCAGTAACATCAGCATCAGATTTAATTAAAAGAGCTATGAAGTGGGGAATGAAGTCAATAGCAATAACAGACCATGGGAATGTACAAGCTTTTCCGGAAGCATATCATTTGGTTGGAGATAATAATCCAGATATGAAAATAATTTATGGGGTTGAGGCATATTTAGCACCAGATAATACAAAATCAATATATGATAGTAAGGGACAAGACATTGATGCAACATATTGTGTACTTGACTTAGAAACAACAGGTTTTTCTGCAACAAATGATAGAATTACTGAAATTGGAATAATGAAAGTAAAAAATAAAGAAGTAATTGATGAATTTAGTTGCTTTGTAAATCCTGAGAGACATATACCAGAAAGAGTTACAGAAGTTACAAATATAACTGATGATATGGTAAAAAATGCAGAAACAATAGAGCAAGTATTCCCTAAAATGTTAGAATTTTTAGGTGATCAAAAAGAAACTGTAATTGTTGCACATAATGCAAATTTTGATGTTGGTTTTTTAAAACAAAATGCAAAAAGATTGGGATATGATTTTGAATATTCGTATTTAGATACATTAAGTTTAGCAAAAGATTTATTCCCAGATTATAAAAAATATAAACTAGGAAAAATTGCTGAAAACTTAGGAATAAAAGTTGAGGTTGCACATAGAGCATTAGATGATGTTGATACAACTGTAAAAGTATTTAATGTTATGATTGATATGCTTAAAGAAAAGGGTGCAAAAAAATTAGATGATATTGATGTAGTTGCTGCTGATCCAGAGGCTAAAAAAGAAGAATATAAAAAATTAAAAACATATCACGCTATAATCCTAGCTAAAAATTATGTAGGATTACGTAATTTATATAGGCTAGTTTCAATGTCTCATTTAGATTATTTTTACAGAAAGCCTAGAATATTGAAGAGTTTATATCAAAAATATTCTGAAGGGTTAATTTTAGGAAGTGCGTGTGAGGCAGGGGAATTATATCAAGCAATTGAGCTTGGCAAAACAGATGAAGAGCTAGAAGAAATTGCAAATTCTTATGATTATCTTGAAATTCAACCAATTGGAAATAATCAATTCTTAATAAGAAATGGTGTAATGAGAGATGAAGAAGATTTAAGAGATATAAATAGAAAAATTGTTGCTTTAGGCGAAAAATTAAATAAGCCTGTTGTTGCAACGTGTGATGTTCACTTTATGGATCCTCAAGATGAAATATATAGGCGTATATTAGAAGCGGGGCAAAAGTACGAAGATGCAGATAATCAAGCCCCATTATATTTAAGAACGACAGAGGAAATGCTAGAAGAATTTAAATATTTAGGAGAAGAAAAAGCGTACGAAGTTGTTGTAACAAACACAAATTTAATATCAGATATGTGTGAGCCAATAAGTCCGATATCACCAGAAAAATGTCCTCCACATATTCCAGGGTGTGAAGAAGATATCAAAAATATAGCGTATAAAAAGGCTCATGAATTATATGGTGATCCATTACCAAAAATAGTTCAAGATAGACTTGATAAAGAATTAGACTCAATTATAAGTAATGGGTATTCAGTTATGTACATTATTGCACAAAAACTGGTTTGGAAATCAAACGAAGATGGATATATAGTTGGTTCCAGAGGTTCAGTTGGTTCATCACTTGCAGCCTTCATGACTGGTATTACAGAAGTTAATTCTTTACAACCACATTACAGATGTGATAATTGTAAATATTCAGAATTTGAAGATTATGGTGTTGGAAATGGATTTGACTTACCAGATAAGGATTGTCCAAAATGTGGACACAAATTAACAAAAGATGGAATGGATATACCATTTGAAACATTCCTTGGTTTCAATGGAGACAAAGAACCTGATATCGACTTAAACTTCTCTGGAGAATACCAAGCAAAAGCACATAAATACACAGAAGTAATCTTTGGAAAAGGAACAACATTTAAAGCAGGAACAGTTGGTACAGTTGCAGAAAAAACAGCTTATGGATATGTAAAAGGGTATTATGAAGACCGTGGAATTCCAATGAATAGAGCAGAAATTCAAAGATTATCTACAGGATGTACAGGAATAAAAAGAACAACAGGACAGCATCCAGGTGGAATTATAGTTGTACCAAAAGGAAGAGAAATATATGAATTCACACCAGTACAACATCCAGCAGATGACCCAAATTCAGATATAATAACAACACACTTTGATTATCACTCAATAGATGGTAACTTATTAAAACTAGATATACTAGGACACGACGATCCGACTGTAATACGTATGCTTCAAGACTTAACAGGAATTGCACCAACAGACGTACCACTAGATGACAAAGAAACAATGTCAATATTCAATTCAACAGAAGCACTTGGTGTAACACCAGAACAAATACATTCACAAGTTGGAACATTTGGAATACCAGAATATGGAACAAAATTTGCAAGAGGAATGCTTTTGGACACAAAACCAACAACATTTGACGAATTAATACGTATATCAGGTTTATCACACGGTACAGACGTGTGGCTAGGGAATGCACAAACACTTATAGAACAAGGAGTAGTAACACTTCAAGAAGCAATATGTTGTCGTGATGATATTATGATTTACTTAATACAAAAAGGATTACCACCAGACAAAGCATTCAAAATAATGGAATCAGTACGTAAAGGAAAAGTAGCAAAAGGAAAAGAGCCAAAATGGAAAGACGAATACATTCCATTAATGAAAGAACATGGAATAGAAGACTGGTACATAAAATCATGTGAAAAAATAAAATACATGTTCCCAAAAGCCCATGCAGCAGCATATGTTACAAACGCCTTTAGAATAGCATGGTTTAAAGTACATATTCCGTTAGCATATTACGCAGCATACTATTCAATAAGAGCAAAAGCGTTTGATGCACAATATATGATTTTTGGAAAAGAAAAAGCAAAAAATAAAATGAAAGAAATAGAAATAAAAAATCAAAAGAAAGAAGCAACAAAAGCAGAATTGGATATGTATGATGACCTAGAAATAGTGCTAGAAATGTACGAAAGAGGCTTTGAATTTTTACCAGTAGATTTATACGAATCAGATGCAACAAGATTCAAAATACAAGACAACAAATTACGACCACCTTTAAACAGTATTCCAGGATTTGGAACAGTTGCAGCACAAGGAATAGTAGAAGCAAGAAAAACAGGTGGAAAATTCATGTCAATAGATGATTTAAAAATAAGAGCAAAAATTGGTGCATCAGGAGCAGAACTATTAAAACAATTTGGATGTTTAGATGGAATGAGCCAAAGCAACCAATTAAGCTTGTTTGGATAATAGGGATTGAGGGACGTTCCTTAAAATCCCTGCTAGAAGGGAATTTAAGGAACGTCCCCTAATCCCGGATAGGAGAGAAAATGGAAAATATATTTACTACAAAGAATATTGTTATTTATTTTATAGTTATAAATATTATTGGATTATTAGCAATGTATATTGATAAACAAAAAGCTAAAAAGGGTAAGTGGAGAATTTCAGAAAAAACGTTGTTTATTATTACTGGATTACGGTGGTGGGATTGGTACAATTGTTGGTATGTATTTGTTTAGACATAAAACGCAAAAGCCAGCGTTTGTAATTGGGTTTCCGGCTATTACAGTTTTGGAAATTATTGCGATAATTTATTTTAAATTTTTAAATTAAATAGTAAAATTGTAGGAGATTGCTTTAAAAGTAATCTCTTTTAACTTTACTATTTTTTAATGTTAGACAAATAAAAAGTACACATAAAATTTTGATGAATGATGTAAATAATTGTAAAAAATAATCATATTTGTTTACCTGTGAATAACTTTGATAAAAAAATATTTATTTTTGAGTTATTCACAAAGTTATCCACAGTTTCCACAGCAACATAATGTATAATTGTGGATAACTTTACAAATAAAAAGGGAAACATAAAATTATAAAAATGATAATTACAAGTGCAAATATAGTATTAATTATATATAAATGTAAACAAAACTGATAAATTTTAATATAATATACTGAT
>CAZHCX010000037.1:0-12139 GCA_964531445.1 uncultured Clostridium sp.
AACTCTTCCCACTTTAAATTTCCTTTTTCCATAGTATTTTCTCCTTTTATTTTATTATTTTCATATTATCATATTATTATTTTTTTTACAATATATTTATGACAAATTTTTGTTTCAAAAATTATCCAATTATTTGACTTTTCTTATAAAAAATTTACATTTTTTCTAAAATTTTTACAAAAAACACTTGAACATTATAAAATTTAATATTATAATAGTTGTAGCAAAAGATAAATAAGGAGAGATTATTCAAATGGAACTTGTTAAAAACATATTTTTTAATACAGATAAATTAGTTGAAAATAGTAATGTAAAAATATCTTATACAGGAACTTTCTTCCAAGATAACTCTGAGGAGGTTTTTATTCATTATGGTTTTGGACTTAATTGGGATAATTTAAACGAAATTAAAATGGAAAAAACTGAATTAGGTTTTCAAGCAGAAATCAACTTGATTGAAGGTGATACTTTTAACTTCTGTTTTAGAAATAATAATAATGTTTGGGATAATAATGATTCTAAAAACTATGTTTTTCAAATTGAAAAGAAACAAAATGAATTACTTGTTTTAGATGATGAGCCAGTTTCTTTAGGAAGTGCTAGAAAATTAAGAAAATCTTATATATGGAGTAAAAAAATAAGATTAGCTGTATATAAAATTGTTACTTATTTTCCAAAAATACTTTCAGGAAATTATAAAAGAAGATTAAGTGAAAATTAAAAAAGAATTTGAAAATTTTATTCAAATTCTTTTTTATTATATTCCCCATCCACCATTTATTGATATTATCTGACCTGTTGTATATTCATCATCTATTAACCATTCAACACATCTTTCTATATCTTTGGTTCTTCCTATTTTTTCAAGAGGAATTTCATCTTTTAGATTATTCAATTCTTCTTCACTTAAATGATTATTCATTTCTGTGTTTATTATTCCTGGCGCAATTGAATTTACTCTTATGTTTGATGGCCCTAACTCTTTTGCAAGTGATTTTGTCATTGCATCAATTCCAGCTTTGCTTACGCTGTAATGCACTTCGCATGATGCTCCAATTTGTCCCCAAATTGATGATATATTTATTATGCAACCATTTTTATTATGTATCATATTTTTACAAGCCTCTTGTGATGTATAGAATACAGAGTTTAAATTTGTGTTTAATAAATTATTCCAATCTTCATCTGTTATTTGTGTAAATTCTTTAATTTGTGAAATTCCGGCGTTATTTATTAATATATCTATTTTACCATATTTTTTTATTGTAAATTCTATTAAATTTTTTGCTTCTATTCTTTTTGATACATCTGCTTTATAAATATCTAAATTTATATTTTCTTTTCTTAATTCTTCTTGTAATTCTTTTATTTGCTTTTCTGATTTATTATAATTTGCCACTATGTTATAACCTTTAATTGCTAATTCTTTTGCTATTTCTCTTCCTATACCTCTAGAAGCACCTGTTACAACTATTACTTTATTCATAATATCAAGATCCTTTCTTATAATTTGCAATTTAATTATTTATATTATTTTTATGTTTACTTGATTTTGTTTAAAAAAAAGCCAGTAATTAAGCTTATGCAAAACTACTGACAATTTGGAGCCACTTCTCAGATTCGAACTGAGGACCCCCGCATTACAAGTGCGGTGCTCTGGCCAACTGAGCTAAAGTGGCATTCTTGGTGACCCCTACGGGAATCGAACCCATGTCTCCGCCGTGAAAGGGCGATGTCTTAACCGCTTGACCAAGGGGCCATAATATACAAAGAACTAAATAACTTAATTATTTAGTTCTTTTGGTGAGCTATCCGCGATTCGAACGCGGGACAACTTGATTAAAAGTCAAGTGCTCTACCAACTGAGCTAATAGCCCGTCACCATTTTTTAGTGTGTTACTTAGAACGCTTCTATATATTACACCATTTTTTTAAAGATGTCAATACATTTGTTGAAAATTTTTTAAATTTTTTTCAATTTTTTATTTTTTTCTACAAATGTATTGTTTTTTAGGCATTTAATTTTTCTAAAACTTCGTTTACATCTATTCCATGAACAGCACATGCTTCTTCTAATGTTTCCATTTGTGATGCTGGGCAACCTAAACAATGCATTCCTATTTCTAATAAAACTTCAGATTTTTCTGGTGCTTGTTCTAATATTTCTCCAATTCTTGTATCTTTATTGAATTTCACTTTGTTCCCTCCTTTTAAATAATTATAATAACTTCTTTAATTTTAACATATTTTTTAAAAAAAGTATAGACAAAATCAAAAAAATGTTGTATATTTTAAAAACAGTAAGGCGGTGATACTATTTTTAGACTTATTGATTTATTTTTTATCATACTTATTATTAATCTTTTTATCACATTATATTCATTATATACTTTTTTCGAAATTAAATTTTTCCACACAGTTCAAGGATCAAAATTAAAAATTAAAAAGGAGGTTTTATAATATTTTAAAACGTAAATTATTTTTTATAACATTTTATGTATTTATTTCTTGTCTAATTTCTTATAAAATTTTTTATCCTATTTTTATATCAAATGAAATTATTATAACTTATGGCATACACCCTTTCGATATATGTTCAAAAAATCCAATTCTTTGGAAATACATTAAAATTATATTTATTTTTACATATATTTTTTCTAATATTATATTTTCCGTTTTTTTATACAATAATTTTTTTATTCATATTTTATCCAATAAAAATAAAAATAATAATAAAAAATTAAATAATAATAATAATAATTCAAAATTTAAAAATAAATTAAAAAATAATAATTTAAATAATATTTCAAATTTAAATTTATTAATAGGAAAAGATTTAAATACAAATTCAAATATATATATTCCTGAAAGTGGTTTGTACCAAAATTTTTTAATTACTGGTACAATTGGATCCGGAAAAACATCTTCGGCAATGTATCCTTTTACAAAACAATTAATGAAATATAATAGTGAAAACTCTAATGATAAAATAGGAATGCTTATTCTTGATGTAAAGGGGAATTACTGTAATCAAGTTTCTGAATTTGCAAAATTATATAATTTAGAAAAAGATTTAATAATTATTGGTTTAAATTCAAACAATTATTATAACCCACTACATAAGCCAAATTTAAAACCTATTGTTCTTGCTAATAGATTAAAAACAATTTTAACATTATTTTCTGAAAATAATTCAGAATCTTATTGGATAGATAAAGCTGAACAAATTTTGGCAGAATCAATAAAATTGTGTAGGCTTTATAATAATGGATATGTTACTTTTTCTGAAATTCATAAATTAATTACAGTTCCTGGATATTATAAAGAAAAAATTAATATTTTAAAAAATCTATTTACTTCTTCAAAATTTAATTTAAATCAAATTTATGAATTAAATGAATGTCTTGATTTTTTTCAAAAAGAATTTGAGAGTTTAGATTCAAGAACAAAAGGAATTTTAATTTCTGAAATTACAAGAATAACAAATACATTTATTTCTGATTATGATGTTTTTTCTACATTTTCTCCTCCAAAAGAAAAGTTGAATTTTTTAGGATTTGAAGATGTAATTAAATCAGGAAAAATCGTTGTTCTTAATATGAATATTTCTGAATATAGTTTACTTTCAAAAATAATTGCTACTTATTTAAAATTAGATTTTCAAACTGAAATTTTAAATTCTATTTCTAAAGCAAATGTTAGAAAAACTGCATTTATTTGTGATGAATATGATAAATATTGTACAAAAACAGATAGTGAGTTTTTCTCGTTAAGTAGAGAAGCAAAATGTATTAATATTGTAAGTACTCAAAGTTATTCTTCTTTAAAATACACATTAAAAGATGAAGCAAGTGTAAAAGTAATTATCCAAAATTTAATTAATAAAATCTGGTTTAGAACTGATGATATTTTTACAATTGAAGAAGCTCAAAAACAATTAGGCAAAGAAGATAAAGAAAAATTTTCAAAAACAATTTCAGAAAACGCAAAAGAAACTAAATTTAATTTTATTACTAATACTTTAAATTCTACAGATTCAAATATTTCTGAATCTTATAATTCTTATTTTCAAACAGATTATATTTATGATACTAATTTTTTTACACAACAATTAGAAACTTTCACCGCACTTACTTTTTTATCTGATGGTAATAAAATATTTAAACCAAAAAAGATAAAAATGTTTCCATATTTTTTATAATTTTTTGAAAGGAGCTTTTATGTTAAAATTTAAAAAAATATTATTTTATTTATTTTTTATTTTATTTTTTACAATTATTTTATTTTTTGTATTTACTAATTTTAGTCATGCATTTGGAGAACCAAAATTAGTCTCTAAAATAAATTCGGCTTTTGAAGATATTGAAGGATGGATTTTAAAAATTTCCACACCTGCTGCAGCCGTTGCTGTTGGAAGTGGTATCTTTATGAGAAAGTTTAGTTTTGGTGATGAAGAAAGAATAAGAACCGGTAAAAAAATAATAAAAGGTTCATTATTTTCCTATGCATTTATTTTAGCAATTGATTTAATATTATCTGCAATAAAATCATTAATTAGTTAGGAGGAAATTTGGAACAACAAAATATTACACAAATTATAATTGACACTATTAATACTATTTTAGGAAATTTATTTGGATCAATAGATAATAATTGATATTCTTTATTAGATGATATTACTTTTGTTAATTCTTCTATTTTACAGGATAAAAATTTTGAAAATATTTTTGGTACTTCTACTTCAAATGGAATCTTATTAATTGCTAATTCTTTATTATTAGGTATTATTTTATATTTTGCAATTAAATTTTTATTATCACATTTTACTTTTTCACAAATTGAAAGACCTCATAGTTTTTTAATTAAATTAATTATTTGTGGAATTTGTATGAATTTTTCTTATTTTTTATTAAGAGAATTTTTGGATATTTTTTCATATATTACTTTGGCAATTAGAGGTCTAGGAGAAACTTTATTTAATAAAAATATTTGTTTTTCTGAATTAATTTTAAATATTAATAATAATATTTCTATTAATAATTCTTCTATTGATATTTTTTCTTTAGATGGAATAATTAAAAGTTTAATTTCTTTTTCTTTATTAAATTTAGTTTTTTCTTATTCCTTTAGATATGTATTAATTAAAGTCTTTGTTTTAATTACTCCTTTTGCAATACTTTCTAATTCTTTAAATTCCACATCTTGGTTTTTTAAGTCGTGGTTTAAAAATTTATTTTCATTATTATTTATTCAGATTATTGTTTCAATTATTTTATTAATTTTATTTTCTATGGATTATTCATCAACTAATTTATTTTCTAAATTTATTTATATTGGTGGATTATATGCTTTAATAAAAGCTAATTCTTTTGTAAGAGATTTTATAGGTGGTGTTTCCACAGATTTTTCACAAAATGTGGGTAACTTTTCTAATTTATTAAAATAATTATTTTATTTTATTTTATTTAATTTATTTTATTTTTTATTTATTTTTATTTTTAGGAGGATTTATGAAATTTATTTTTCCACAAAATTATAATTTTAAACCTAAATTATTTGGTTTTATAGAATATAATATTATTTTTTTAAATTTATTTTGGGATTTATTTATTTTTTTAATAATTAATTTATTTAATAATTTAAATTTAAAAATATTTTTATTTTTTATTTTTTGTTTTCCATTATTTATTTTTAGTTTTTCTGGATTTAATGGAGAAAGTATTTTTTATGTATTTAAATATATTTTTTTATTTTTATTTAAGCAAAAAATATTTATTTTTAAAAAATAAAGTTTTGTTTAAATCATCTTGAATTTTTTTTCTAAAAAAGTTATAATCAATTATACAAATTGAACTTTGTTTATTTTATGGGAGGAATTATAATGAAACTAGAACAAAATGAAAAACAACTATTATTTTCAGAAACACAAATACCAGATATATTTTTTGCAGAACACTTATCTCAAATACCTGGTGATTATTTAAAAATATATTTATATTTAGTTTTCCTTTCAAAATATACAAAGGATGCTAAAATAAATGATTTATCAAAAAAATTATCCATTCCTGTAAAAACAATTAGCGAAGGTTTAAAATTTTTAGAAGATAATAATCTTATATTAAAAAAAGCAAACGGATATATAATTGTTGATTTACAAGAATTAACATTAAATAATTTATATAAACCAAATCTTACACAATCAAAAGAGACTGTAGAGAAAATTGCAAAAAATCAATCAAGAGCAAAAGTAATTGAATATATAAATAATATGTATTTTCAGGGAATTATGGGTCCATCTTGGTATAACGATATTGATTTATGGTTCAAAAAATATAATTTTGATGATCAAGTAATGATAAGTTTATTTAATTATTGTTATAATCGTTCTGCACTTCACAAAAACTATATTCAAACTGTTGCCGAAGCTTGGAGTTCAAATAAAGTACAAACATATAATGATTTGGATATCTATTATCAAAAACAAGAAAAATTAAATAAAATTAAAAATACAATTGCAAAAAAATTAGGAAAACAAGGTAGATTAACTCAATATGAAGAGGCGTATATTGAAAATTGGGTTTTAGATTTTGGTTTTGATATGAATATAATTGAAATAGCATTAAAAAGAACTACTTTTAAACAAAATCCAACCTTTGAATATATAAATAGTATTATATCTGATTGGCATGAAAGAAATTTAAAAACACCTGATCAAATAAATGCATTTTTAGAACAAAGAAAAAAACAATCAAAAGATTTGAAAACTATGAAATCTCAGGTTTCTAAAGCTAATTACGAACAAAGACAATATAATAATTTAGACTTTTTATATGCAAATAATAATATTGAAGGAGATAATTAATGTCAAATGAAATTTTAAATTCTTTATTAAAAGAATATGAACAAAAAAAATTAAATGCAGAAATTGATTTAGATAGAAGAAAACAAAATTTATATAAATTAATTCCAAGATTAGAAGAAATTGATAATGAATTAAATATGTTTGCAATTACTACAACAAAAAATATTTTAAATAAAACTTCTAATTCTATGGATATAATAAATTTAAATAATAAAATTTCAGAATTAAAAAAAGAAAAAGAATTAATTTTAATTAAAAATAATTATAGTATTGATTATTTAAAACCTTTTTATGAATGTAAATTATGCAATGACACAGGTTATGTTTTAGATGAAAATTATAAAACAAAAATGTGTAGTTGTTTAAAACAAAAATTATTAAATATTTCATTTAATAAATCTAATATGTCTAATTTAAATAAAGAAAATTTTAATAATTTTAATGAATTAATTTTTTCAGATGAAGTTGATTTGGCAAAATATAGATTTAATATTTCGCCAAGAAAAAATATATTAAATATCAAAAATAAATCTATAGAGTTTATTAATAATTTTGATAATCCTGATTATAATAATTTATTATTTGTAGGTTCAACTGGTTTACGGTAAGAGTTTTATGTCAAATTGTATTGCCGCAGAATTATTAAAAAAAGGAAAAACTGTTCTTTATCAAACAGCTCCTGTATTGCTTGAAACCGTAATAGATTATAAAATGAATAGAGTAAAAAATCCTGATAATACCTTCTATCAATCAGTACTTGATTGTGATTTATTAATTATAGATGATTTAGGAACTGAGAGTTTAAATAGTATGAAATTAAGTGAATTATTTACAATTTTAAATACAAGAATTTTAAATTTAAATAATAAAATTACTAAAACAATTATTTCTACTAATTTAAATATTAATGATATTTTTAAAAATTATGAAGAACGTATTGGTTCAAGAATTGCTGGTCATTATGATATTTATTATTTTTTCGGTGATGATTTAAGATTTAAAAAATAATATTTAATTAATTTAATTTATTATTTATTTATAAAAAAATAGTAACTAAATTTAATTTAGCTACTATTTTTTATTTTATTAATATTTTTTAATCTACAGAATCTTTCATTTCTGGTGTTAATGTTTCTATACTTACAACTTTTCCACCATCATTAGTTCTCATTAATGTAACACCTTGTGTTGATCTTCCAAGTACACTAATATCTTTAACTTCAAGTCTAATTATTGTTCCAGTATCTGTAATTAACATTACATCATCTTCTTCTGTTGCAACTCTTGCTCCTACTAATTTTCCAGTTTTAGGTGTTATTTTGTATGTAATAACTCCCTTTCCACCTCTAATTTGAACTCTATATTCGTCTAATTCTGTTCTTTTTCCAAATCCATTTTCTGTTATTGCAAGAAGTGTTGCTTTTCCTCCAGCTATTACTGATTCCATTCCAATTACTTCATCATCATTATCTAATCTAATTCCGATAACCCCTTGTGATACTCTTCCAATTGGTCTAACATCTTTTTCATCAAATGTTATACACATACCTTCTCTAGTAACAAGTACTACATTATCTTCTCCATCAGTTAATCTAACAGTAATTAATTCGTCGTCTTCTTTTAATGTAATTCCTTGTAATCCAGTTCTTCTAGCAGAATCATATTCTTTTAATGCTGTTTTCTTAATTAAACCATTTTTTGTTGCCATTAATAAATATTTTCCTTCTGCGAAGTTTTGAATTGGAATAACTGCAGAGATTTTTTCTCCAGCATCTAAGTTTAACAAGTTTACAATTGCTGTTCCTTTAGCTGTTCTTCCTGCTTCTGGAATTTCGTATCCTCTTAATTTATAAAGTTTTCCTTTATTTGTAAAGAATAAAATTGTATCATGTGTAGATGCAGTAAATATTTGTTTAACAAAATCTTCTTCTCTTGTTGCAATTCCTGTAATACCTTTTCCACCACGTTTTTGGCTTCTATATGTATCAATTGGCATTCTTTTAATGTATCCAAAGTGTGTTAATGCAACTACTGTTTGTTCTTCTTTAATTAAATCTTCTGCATTAAATTCACCTACTGCTGGAATTATTTTTGTTAATCTGTCATCTCCATATTTGTCTTTTATTTCTAATAATTCATCTTTAATTATTTTGTATACTAATGTTTCGCTTGATAAAACTTCTTTTAAGTATGCAATTAATTTCATTAATTCATTATATTCTTCTTCAATTTTTTCTCTTTGTAATCCTGACAAACGTTTTAATTGCATGTCCAAAATTGCTTGTGCTTGTATTTCAGATAAACCAAATCTTTCCATTAATCTTTCTTTTGGATTATCATAAGATGAACGTATAATATTTATAACTTCATCTATGTTGTCTAATGCAATTTTTAATCCCTCTAAAATATGAGCTCTTGCCAATGCTTTATCTAATTCAAATTTACATCTTCTTAAAATAACTTCTTTTCTATGTCCAATAAAACAATCTAAACATTGTCTTAATGTTAATATTTTTGGTTCTCCATCTACTAAGGCTAGTAATATTGCACCAAATGTTTCTTGCATTTGTGTATGTTTGTATAATTGATTTAAAATAACTTGAGGTCTAGAATCTCTTTTTAATTCAACAACAACTCTTGTTTTTTCTTTTCTATCAGATTCATCTCTAACTTCTGATATACCTTCAATTTTTTTCTCTTTTGCTAAATCTGCAATTGTTTTTACAAGTTTTGCTTTATTTACTTGGTATGGTAATGAAGTAATAATTATTCTTTGTCTGTTTCCGCTCATTTCTTCAATTTCGGCTTCAGCTCTCATTGTAATTTTACCTCTACCTGTTGTGTATGCTTGTTTTATACCATCTTTTCCCATAATAGTCGCTCCTGTTGGGAAATCTGGCCCTTTTATTATTTCCATTAATTCTTCTATTGTAACTTCTGGATTATCAATAACTTTAATAATACCATCTATTACTTCTGATAGATTGTGTGGTGGTATATTTGTTGCCATACCTACGGCAATACCTGATGAACCATTTACTAATAATGCTGGTATTCTTGCTGGTAACACTGTTGGTTCTTGTAATCTATCATCATAGTTTGGCATAAAGTTAACTGTATTTTTTTCGATATCTGTAAGCATTAGTTCTGATATTTTAGACATCCTTGCTTCAGTATACCTCATTGCGGCAGGGCTGTCCCCATCAACTGAACCAAAGTTACCATGTCCATCTACTAATGGATATCTCATTGTAAAGTCTTGAGCTAATCTTACCATTGCGTCATAAACTGAACTATCTCCATGTGGATGATAACGTCCTAAAACTGATCCAACGGTATTAGCACATTTACGATATGCTTTATCTGCTGTAATTCCATCTTCATGCATTGAATATAAAATTCTTCTATGAACTGGTTTTAAACCGTCTCTAGCATCTGGAAGTGCACGAGATACAATAACACTCATGGCATAGTCTATATAGGCTGTTCTCATTTCTTTGTCTATATCTCTTTCAATAATTTTTCCGTCTCTTCTTTGTGGTGTTTCTTCCATTGTTTCTCCCTCTTTTCATTGTTTTTATACTCTTGTATTATACTAAACCACACCAAAATTTGCAAGTGATTTTAGTAAAAAAATCCCTTTTTTCTAGGGATTTTTGCACCTTATTTATTTAATTTAATTTTATTTAAATAAGCTTATTTGCAAGTTCAATTTCTTGATTTGTTAAATTAAAATTTTTTCCATTATTTTTAATTAAATTATGTAAGTTTTCTATAGTTCTTATTTCATTAATTGTTTTTTCTATAGGAATTAAATTTTTTATTTCTTTTTCTATTTTTATATATTCCCTTTCCATTCCTTCAAAATTTTTATTATTAAAATAATTTTTCCAATTATTTAAATATTTTTTTGTATATTCTAATGAATTAATTTGATTTTCAAATGTTTTTTCTATATTTTTTTCAACATTATTTAATATAACATTTTTTCCTTGTTTTATTGTTTTTGCAACATTATTATTTATTAATCCTTTTTTGTAAACATTATTTACAACACTATCCAAAACCTTAGAAATATTATCTAATATTCCTCCATTTTTTATTGCATTTTGAACTTGCGAAATATTTTCAAAATTTCCAGTTACAATTCCAAGTGCACTTTTTCCTAAATTTAATGCATCATCTATACTTTTTTTAATTCCATCTTTTAGTCCATAATTTATTAAATTATCTTTTAATCCTATTATTTGTTCTTCAATATAATCAGGTAAAACCGCTCTAATCCCTAAGTCTATACCTGTATTTATTGTTTTTCCTAATGTCGTTTCTAAAAATTTTTGTTGTCCTATATTGTTGTTTAAATTATTTTCTAATATTAAATTATTTGAAATATTGTTCATAATTTTTTCTCCTTTTATTTTTATATTTTTAATTTTTTAATTTTAAAACAATCATTTTAAAATTATTTTTATTATTTTTTGATAAATTATTTTTTAATTTAAAATTTGAATTAATTATTTTTTCATAATTTTCTTCATTTTTTATTTTTTCAATTATTTTTTTATTTTTAAAAATATTTTTTATTATTTTTTCATCAATTGAATTTTTATTATAATTATTTAATAAAATATTATAATTAATTTTTTTATTTAAATTAATTATTTTTAAATTATTTTTTATTTCATATAAATTTGGTTTAATTATTAAAATATTATTTTTATTATTTTTTAATTTTTTTTGAATTTTATTTATATTTTTTTTATTAATATAAATTTTTTCTATATTTTTTATAGTTAAATTTAAAAATTTATATTTTGAAATTAAATCAACTTTTTCTTCAAGATTGATTATAAATTTTTTATTTACTTCATTTCCTATAAACACTATTGTGAATTTATTTTTATATTTTTTTATATTTTTCAATTTTATCTTTTTAGATTTTATGTTGTTATGGTAACTTGATTTTTCTGTAATGTATGGGAACTCTGCATTCCAATTAACTATTAAAATTTTTTTATTTTCTTCTTTTAACTCTTGAATTATATTAAAAATAGTAAGACTTTTTCCAACTTTTCTATCTCCGCAAATAATAAATTTTTTTTGATTTTTATTTGAATTTAAAAAATTATTTGAATTAAGATTTTTTCGTGAATAAATTTTATTTATTTTTTCATTTAAAATTATTTCTTTAATTTTTTTTACATTTATTTTTTTTTCATAATTTAATAAAATTATATTTTTATTTTTTATTTTTATTTTATTTTATTTTTTAATTAA
>CAZHCX010000038.1:0-12062 GCA_964531445.1 uncultured Clostridium sp.
AATTCTCTAGTTGACCAATTTGAATTAATTGTTTCTTTTTCATAAAATTTTCTTTATGTATATTTAACCAAAACCAATCAACGTCCCTGTTGGTTAAATAGAATTCATTGGCTTTCTTTTCATTATTTCTTAGGAAATTCTATTATTTCTTGTTTTCCAAATGTTACACTTTGATTAGAACTATATATTGTACCATTTGAATCAGTTATCACTAATTGTACATCCTTAGTTTCTCCATCTTTTCCATCAATTGTAATTTGACATTCCTTGCTTGTTGCGTTTTTATCAATAGAACTTCTTGCTTCTGTCTTGTTTCCATATTTTATTTCAAGATTTACCTTTTTAGGTTCATTATTATTTTCGGTTGTAGTGGTATTATTACTTGATTCAACTTTTGTGTATCCTCCTGTAATTGATTTAACATCTACCTTTACAGTTACATTTTTTGTTTCTGCTCTTTTATTAACCGTAATTGTAACTGTTGTTCCTTCATCAACAACTTTACCAACATCAAGAGCCTGTTTTAAAACAACTCCATTATTCTTAGAAGAATCTTCACTATAACCAACATTAACAACTAACCCCATATCTTCCAAAGCTTTTTTAGCATCTGCTTCAGATTTTCCTGTTACATCAATCATTGTTACTTGTTTAATTCCAGTTCCAGTACTTACGTGAATTTTTAATGTTTCACCTGCATTTACTTCTGTATCTGGATTTGTTTCTTGACTTATAACAAAACCTTCTTTTACAGTTTTGCTTGTTTCTTCAATAACTTCTGATAATAATTTTGCATTATCAATTAATTGAAGTGCTTCTTCTTTTTCTTTTCCTTTTACATTTGGAACTGTTGTTTTTTCTGTTCCTTTACTTACTACAACTTTTATTGTAGTACCTTCTTTAACTTTGTTATATAATTCTGTATAAGTTGGGTCTTGGCTTATTATGTATCCAGCCTCTACCTCTGTATTATATTCTTCATCAGATACTTCAAATTTTAATTTTGCATCTGTTACTTTTTTCTCAGCTTCTTCTTTGCTTAAATTTACAACATTTGGTACTTCAACTTCTTTTGGATTTGTAGCTTTTAATACAAGCATTGTTCCTCCAAATGCTATAAAGAATAACAATATTATTCCTATAAATGAGCTTAGCACTTTATGTTCTTTTATAAATGTAACAAATTTATTTTCTTTTTTATTTCTGTTTTGACTTGCTCTTTCAAAATCACTTGTCGATATTTTTTGTGTTTTTGCTGTTGGGTCAAAATCTAACTCTTCAACAAAATCTCCTGATGGGTTTTTCAATGCTGTTCTTAAGTCTTGTAATAATTCTGTACTTGTTTGATATCTTAGCATTGGGTCTTTTTTTAGGGATTTTAATATAATTTTATTTACCGCTTCTGGTAAATTTGTGTTTACTTCTATTGGTGGCACAGGTTCTTCTTGCATATGTTTTAATGCAACTGATACTGGTGTATCTGCGTCAAATGGAACTTTTCCTGTTACCATTTCATACATTACAACACCTAATGAGTATAAATCAGATTTTGCATCTGTGTATCCACCTCTTGCATGTTCTGGTGAAAAATAATGTACTGACCCAATTGTTGTTCCAAATGCTGTTATTGTTGAATTTGAAACAGCTTTTGCAATTCCAAAGTCTGTTACTTTTGCAATTCCATCTTCTGTTATTATAATGTTATGTGGTTTTATATCTCTATGTATTATGTTGTTTTTATGAGCCATTTCAAGAGCTGAAGCTATTTGAATCGCTACATTTACAGACCATTTCCATGGTAAAGGTCCTCTTTCTCCTAAAATTATTTGTTTTAGTGTTTTTCCTTGAATTAATTCCATTACAATGTAATAAATTCCGTTATCTACACCAACATCAAATATTGAAACAATATTTGGGTGTACAAGTCTTGCAGCAGATTGTGCTTCAGTTTCAAATCTTCTTATAAACTCTTCATCTGTTGTAAATTCATCTCTAAGTATTTTAACGGCTACATATCTTTTTAAAACTAAGTCTGTCGCTTTGTATACAGTAGCCATTCCACCGTTTCCAATTTTTTGGATAATTTCGTATCTATTACCTAGTACTCTACCTTCTAAATTCATACTTTTCTCTCCTCTTTACGCAGATCTCTATATATTTTTTACAATTACAACTGTGATGTTATCGTATCCGCCTCTTTCATTTGCTAATTTGACTAAATCTTTAGTTGCTTGTTCCATATTTTTTGATGCCATTTCGTACATTGTTTGTTGATCTACTAAATTTGATAATCCATCTGAGCATATTATTAAAATATCATCTTTTAAAAATCCTTTTACCATTACATCTGGTTCAACAAATGCATTGCATCCTAATGCTTTCATTAACATATTTTTTTGTGGATGATGTTCTGCTTGCTCTTTTGTTATTGTTCCTTCTTTTACAAGTTTTTGCACATAACTGTGGTCTTGTGTTAACTTCCTTATAAATTGCTTTCTTATTCTGTATATTCTACTGTCTCCAACATGCCCTATATATACTTTATTATTATATACTAAACATATTTCAAGTGTAGTACCCATCCCTTGCAATTCTGGGTTTTCTTTTGATTTTTCGTATACAACCATATTTGCATATTCTATACTACTTCCCAGTAATTGAATTATACTATCTCTGTCTTTTTCTATTTCTTTAAAATTATTTTCTACATATTTTTTTGCTGTTTCTACTGCCAAACTACTTGCTATCTCGCCACCGTTGTATCCACCCATTCCATCTGCAAGTATGTATAATTGTACTTCGTCTAATGAAGTTGATATATAGTAATAATCTTGGTTTATTTCTCTAACTTTTCCTTTATCTGATTTGGCATAAGCTGTTATCATAATTTCACCTCTGTTTTCTCACTTTGGATTGTTTATTTTTTACAATTTATTTTATATCATAAGTTCTTTTTTTTTGCAATATATTTTGATTTTTTTATTATTTATTGTTATACTAATATTAATTAAAATTTAGGAGGTAATTTATATGTCAACACCACATAACGAAGCTAATAAAGGTGACATTGCTGAAACAGTTATAATGCCTGGTGATCCTTTAAGAGCTAAATATATTGTAGAGAATTTTTTTGATGATTATAAACTTATTAATCAAGTAAGAGGAATGTATGCCTATACTGGTACTTATAAAGGCAAAACTTTAACAGTTATGGCTCATGGTATGGGTATGCCAAGTGTTGGTATTTACACTTATGAGTTATTTAAATTTTATGATGTTAAAAATATTATTAGAATTGGTTCTTGCGGAGGTTATATGCCAGATGCAAAATTATTTGATATTATTTTAAGTGAAAATGTATTTTCAGAAAGCAATTATGCATTGACTTTAAATAATGATAATTGCCATATCACTTCTTCAAGCAGTTCTTTAAATGATGTTATTGAAAATACAGCTAATGAATCAAATATTAAAATCATAAAAGGTAATACTGTTTGTACTGATTGTTTTGATGTTTATATGACTGATGTTAATCAATTTATGAATAGAATTCCTAGTGATTTTAACCCAGTAGCTGCAGAAATGGAAGCATTTGCTTTATTCTATAATGCAAAATTATTGAATAAAAATGCTGCATGCTTAATGAGTGTTGTGGATTCTAAGTATATTACAAACGTTGCTACTGCTGAGGAAAGACAAACTGGGCTTAATAATATGATTAGAATTGCTTTAGATTCTGCTGTAAAATTATAATTCAAAATGTATTTGTGCGACATTTTTTCATAAAATAAAGAGTTGCTTATCGCAACTCTTTATTATTTTGTTATATTTAAAATTTTATATTTCATTATTCCTGCTGGTGCATTAACTTCAACAGTTTTATTTTTCTTAGAACCCAATAATGCAACACCTAAAGGTGATTCATTAGAAATTTTATTTTCTGCTAAATTAACTTCTGTAGACCCAACAATTGTATATTCAATTTCTTCATTAAATTCAATATCTAACACTTTAACAGTATTTCCTATTTGAACTGTATCTGTGTCTATTTCTTTTTCATCAATTATTTTAGCGTGTCTTAATTTATTTTCTAATTCAGCTATTTTAACTTCGTTTTCTGCTTGCGCATTTTTTGCTTCGTCATATTCAGAGTTTTCAGATAAATCTCCAAATCCTAAAGCTACTTTAATTCTTTCAGCTATTTCACTTCTTTTTTCTGTTTTTAAATAATTTAATTCTTCTTCTAATTTATTATATCCTTCTTGTGTTAGGATTACTTCTTTTTCTTCCATAATTTTACCTCCATATTGTTTAACTTTAATTGTTAAAAACTTTATAACATATATTAAGTCAGTTTTTTCAATTTGTCAAGTAATTTTCTAAATTTTAGTCTTTAAATAATTCTTTACTTCCCTTTAAATAATCATATCCAGAGAAAATTGTTGCAATTGTCTGTGCTATCATTAATAATGTAACAACTAAGTTTAACCCAAATTGATATCCTGTTAGTGTTCCTTTAAAACACTCTGCAAATGCATTTAAATCAACAAATGCAAGTATTAATGCAGTCATTTGTGTTACTGTTTTTAATTTTCCCCAAACTGATGCTGCAACTACTTTTCCACCTTTTTCTACTGCAATTAACCTGTATCCAGATACTATAAATTCTCTTGTTAATACTATTGCAGGAATCCATGCTGGCAGTCTTCCCATTTCTACCAACATTATCATTGCTGTAAGTACTAATATTTTATCTGCAAGTGGGTCTAAAAATTTTCCAAATGTTGTTACTTGATTTCTGCTTCTTGCTATATATCCATCTAATTTATCTGTAATTGATGCTATTATAAATATTAAATCTTCTAAAAGATATGTTACTGGTATTCCAAATAATTCTCCTTTTATTCCTAAAAAAGGAATTATTACCATTATTGGTACTAAAATTATTCTGAAAATTGTTAATTTATTTGCTAAGTTCATTTTTCGCTCCTTATTTTTTAAGCATTTCTACTGCTTTTTGTAATTGAGTGTCTTCCTCTTCTTTAACACTTAAAACATTTTTTACTGTGTCAGGTAATTCTACTTTTTCATCTGGCTCAATTCCAATTTTGTGAATTTTATTTCTATTTGGTGTTTGATATTCTTCTATTGTTACTTTTAGTCCACTTCCATCTGATAATGTTAGTATTTGTTGTATTACACCTTTTCCGTAAGTCTTTGTTCCAACTATTTTAGCTTTACCTAAATCTTTTAATGCCCCTGATAATATTTCTGATGCACTTGCTGTGTTCTCGTTTGTTAATATTACTATTGGCATATTAATTATAGGGTCTTTTTTAGCTTTTTTTACTGTTTCTTTTCCATTTTTATCTACTTCATATAATAAAACTGAATCTTTTGGTGTTATATAATCAGCTATTTCTAACGCTTGATCAACTATTCCTCCACCATTATTTCTTAAATCTATTATTAATGATTGAATTCCTTTTTTTGCTAATTCATCATATTTTGCTTTAAAATCTTCTGCTGTTGTTTCGTCAAATGATGTAAATTCTATATATCCAATATTGTTTGTCAAAACTTTTCCTTCAATTTGATTTACTTTTACTTTTTCTCTAGTTATTTCATATTTAACAGTTTCTGTTCCTCTTAAAAACTCAATATTAACCTTTGTTCCTTCATCACCTTTTATGTTATTTGCTGCCGCTGTCATATCTGAACCTTTATATTCAACCCCATCAACAGACATAATTATATCTCCAGGTTGAACTCCTGCTTTTTCTGCTGGGCTTCCTTTTATTGTTGCAAGAACTTGAATTCTATCTACTTCTGTGTTTTTTACCATGTAAATTCCTATTCCAACAAAATTTCCCATTGCATCATCTAGGTAACTCTTCATATCTTCTTTTGATATATATTCTGTATATGGATCATCTAAGCCTTCGATATAGCCTTTTATTGCTCCTTCTTCTAGTTTAGACTCATCAACTTCTCCTAAATAATATTTATCAATTATGTCTTTATATTTTTGTAATTTACTTGATATATCTTTGCTATTTGAGCTGTTTGTAGATATTACTATTGGATTTTTTGTAAAGTATGTATATAAAGATATTGATGTTATCATAAATGTTAAAAATATTGAGATTGCAATAATCATTATAATTTTATAAATTCTATACTTTTTTTCTTTTTCCATTTTTTTACACTACCCTTCCATAAAGTTGAGCGGAATTTTTCCGCTCATATATTTTATGCTTTATTATGTATTTTTATTAATTAAGGTAAATAATTCATTGGGTTTACTCTATTACTGTAATACCCAGGATATGTTCTTACTTCGAAATGTAAGTGTGGTCCTGTTGAATTTCCTGTACTTCCTACTCTCATTATTTGTTGACCTTGTTTAACTGTTTGTCCACTTGAAACAGCAATTGATCCAGCTTGTCCGTGTGCATATAATGTAAATAAATTGCTAGATGGATGATATATAATTATGTAATTTCCATAGCTTGTTGTTAATGCGTGTGTAGACATTACAACACCATCTGCTACTGCATATACTGGCATTCCGTTTACACCTGAACCACCGTAATCTACAGCTCCATGATATGAACCTGATGAATAATACATTTTTGTTGTTATATAGCTATTTACTGGTCTTATAAATCCAGCTGAACTTGTTCCGCTTGTGCTTGTTTGAGAACTTCCACTTGAACTACTTGTTCCACTGTTTGACCCACTGTTTGAACTGTTATTTTTTGAATTATTGTTTTTATTATTTTTTGACTCTGCTGCTTTTCTTGCTTCCTCTGCTTTTTTAGCTTCTTCAGCAGCTTTTCTTGCAGCTTCTATTTTAGCTTTCATACTTTGAATTTCTTTGTCAATTGCAACATTTTCTTTTTGTATTTCTTCAATTTGACTTTGTATTTGTTTTTCTTCTTCTGATAATTGAGAAACTTTTACATCTTTTTCAGATTTTGCACTTTTTAAACTTGCAGTTGTACTTTCTTTGCTTGCTTTTGCTTCTGTTAAAGTTTTCTTGTTTGCTTCTATTTCGCTTTTCTTATTTTCAATTTCTTTCTTTTCATTATTTAGATTTTCAATTAATTGAGAATCCATTTCTGTTAATTCAGAAACCATTTGGAAATTAGAAATAAAATCAACTAAACTACTTGAACTTAGTAATACATCTAAATATGATGTTTCTCCTGCTTCGTAAATTACAACTAATCTTTGTTTATACATTTCTTGCTTTTTATCATATTCTGCTTGTTTTTCTTTTAGTTCTTTCTCAGCTTTTTCTATATTTGCATTTGCATCATTTATTTGGTCTTCTAATACAGTAATTTGACTTTGATAGTCTGTTATTTGTGTATTTAATTTTTCAACTTCTTTTTGAGTTTGATCTTTTATTTCTTGCACTTCATCTTTTTTTTGATTAAGCTCGGCTTCTTTTTGTTTATTTGCATTTTGTTGAGCATTAAGTTCAGATTGAGATGCAGCCATTATAACATTTGTGCTTGCTGAAATCAATAATATTAACATTATCCCTATAATTTTTGTACATATATTTTTCATATGTTCCTCCTATTTTTCGTAATTTATTACGAATTTTACTGTTGTGTCTAATTGACATTTTCTGTGTTTGAATCAGTATTGCCGTTTTCTTCTCCTGGTATTAATCCATTTGTTATATATGGTAATGGATTTGTTGCTACACCATTTATTCTAACTTCAAAATGAGCATGTGGCCCTGTTGAATATCCTGTTGAGCCAACCTTTAGTACTGGTTCTCCTCTTTTTACATGTTGTCCAACTTCTACTACAAATGCTGAACCATGAGCATATAGAGTTGTTACTCCACCTCCATGATCTATTATAACCATATTTCCATAAGCAGGATTAGGCTCTGATTTTATTACTATTCCATCATTTGCAGCTACAAAATCTGCTCCTGTAGGTGCTCCAATATCGACACCTGTATGCAATTTATATTGCCCTGTTATTGGGTGATATCTCATTTTATATTCTGATGTAATCCTTGTATATCCTGGAACTGGCCATGCAAGTTCTCCACCGATATATTCTGAATCAATTCCTCCTTGTGCTAATGCTAAAATTTGTTTATTAATTTCTGCATATTGTGCATTAATTTCATCAATCTTAGCTTGCAATGATTTTTCTTCATCTGATAATTTTTCTATAAAGCTTTCTCTCATTACCTTTGTATTTTGCAATGTTCTTGCAAGTCTTGTTTGATTTTCTACAATAGTTGCTAATTCCTCTTTTTCATTTTCAAGTTTTTGTTTAGATAAATCTATTGTTTTCTTTTTTTCTTCTAATTCTTTTACTAAATTATTATCTAATTCTGCCATTTCAGATATTACATAGTAACCTGATAGAAAATCATATAAACTTTTTGATTTTAACAATATATCCAAATATTGTGTTTCTCCTGTTTCGTAAATTGTTATAAGTCTTTGTTTATATAATTCTCTTTGTGTTTCATATTTTTCTGTTACACTGTTTAATTCAGTTTCTATTTGATTTATAGACTCTTTTAATTGTGTTATTTTACTTTCTTGTTCTGTTAATTCTGTTTCTGATGTTCCTATTTTTTGGTCTAATTTTTCTATTTGTTGTAAATTTTCAGACAAATCACTTTGTACTTGTTCTAAATTTCCATTTGCTTCGTTTAATTGGTTCTGTAAATCATTTCTTTGTGTTTGTAAATCTGGTTTTGTATTATTTTCTGTTTCATTCTCATTTTCTGCATACGCATAAGTTGTAACAAAACAAATTAGTAAAATTAAAACAATACATAGACTTTTACGCATGTTTTTACCTCTTATACTTTTAAATATTTTCTCATTGAGATTATGCTTCCTAATGTTCCTATTCCTATTCCTAATATAATGTATACAACTACTATTGATGTAAGCATATCATTAAATCCTAATAAATTTAATCCTATTTTAATCATAACTTGTGAGTTTACAAGCTTTTGTGCTATTACACTATATGCTCCACCTACAATTAGAATTGATACAAATCCTGAAAGTATACCAATTATCATACCTTCTACTATAAATGGCCATCTTATAAAGCTGTTTGTTGCCCCTACATATTTCATAATAGAAATTTCTTTTCTTCTTGCATGAACTGTTAATTTTATTGTATTTGAAATTATAAATATTGATATTAAAATTAGTAATAATAATATTACCCCAGTAATAATTTTTATTCCTTTTGCAAGATTTAATAGTATTGTTACTGTTTCATCACTGCTTGTTATTCTTTTTATGTTGTCAAGTTCCATTATTTTATTTTGAACTTGTTTGCTTAAATTTAAATCTGTTAATGTTACTATGTAAGAAGTTGAATAAATTTCTGGTCCAAATCCTTCTGCTGAGTATCCTAATTTTTCTCTCATAAAGTTGTATGCGTATTCTTTATCTTTGTATTCAGCATTGCTTACTCCTTCAATTTTTCTAATTTCTTCTCCTGCTTTTTTTATTTCTTCATCTGTTGCATCATTTTTTAAAAACACTTGAAATCCTTGTTCTGCTTTAACTTCATCAACAAAATGATTGATGTTTGCGCTTAGTATTAAGAAAATCCCAAATATAATCATTGTTGCACACATTATCATTAATGATGCACCAGTTGATTTTTTGTTTTTAAATACATTACTAAATCCTTCTCCTATTAGGTACCCAAATATATTATATTTCACAATCATAACCACCTTTTTTATCATCTCTTATTATATCGCCTTTGTTTATATGAATAACTCTTTTTTTCATTTTATCTACTATATCTTTGGCGTGTGTTGCTACAACTACTGTTGTTCCTCTCATGTTAATTTCATTTAACAAGTTCATTATTTCCCAAGCTGTGTCTGGGTCTAAGTTTCCTGTTGGTTCGTCTGCTATTAACATTGATGGATTGTTTACTAATGCTCTTGCTAATGCAACTCTTTGTTGCTCTCCTCCTGATAATTCATTTGGATACATTTTTGCTTTTCCGCTTAATCCAACAAGAGATAATACCATTGGTACTTGTCTTCTTATATGTCTTGGTGTTGCTCTTACTATATACATGGCGTAAGCTACATTTTCGTATACTGTTTTGTCAGGTAATAATCTGAAGTCTTGGAATACGACTCCCATACTTCTTCTTAGATATGGAATTCTGCTTTGTTTTAAAAATGTTGTGTCTTTTCCGTTTATTATTATGTTTCCTGATGTTGGTTCTTCTTCTTTTAATATTAATTTTATTAGTGTTGATTTTCCGCTTCCTGATGTTCCTACTAAGAAAGCGAATTCACCTTTGTCTATTACAAAATTTGCATTTTTTACTGCTTTTGTTCCTGTGTCATATGTTTTTGAAACGTTTCTAAATTCTATCATATTTTTTTCTCCTTTTTATTCCACAAAATCATATCAATAAAAGTCATTTTTTGCAATAGTTTTCACGAAAAATTCACTAGAAATTTTTACCTTTTGTTATACTTAAATAAATGATACCCCTACATTAGCATAGCAAATGTGGGGGTAAACTTTATTAACTTATTTTTTTTAATATTTCTTCAATTTTATTTCTTTTACTATTTTCTTAACTTCTTCTATCTTCAATCCAGTCATTTCAGAAATAGTTTCTATCGGATATTCTTTACTAAGCATATTTTTTACTATCTGTTGTAATGTTTTTTCCTCTCCTCTTTTCTCGCCTATTTTAACTCCATCTTCTTTTCCTAATTTAAACGAATCATTCTGCATCGTTATATACTCCTCATATAAATTATCAATAACTGCTAACACAAAACCACGCTCCTTTAACTTTAATTTTTTTATTTTAGCACTTTTGTTTTAATTAAAAAAAGTTTCGACAAGCACTTCTACCACTTTATTTAATTCCATAATATCATCATTTGTATAAAATTCACTTGATTCCTGAATTTCTTCATTTATTTTGTTCATATTTTCACTTAGCATTTCTCTTGTAAGAGATTCTTCAATTAACATTATTTTACTGATTACTGATTTTTCTTTTAACAATTCTTCATCTTCTATTTGATTATTAATAATTACATTATACTTTGAAAGTTCACTTATTTGATAATTTAATTTATTGCTTTTTGTCATTTTGAACTCTAACTGTGCATTCCATTCCTGTTTACCTGTGTACAAAACTATTGGTATTACAGAAGGATATTCAAATTCCTTTTTTATATATTTTATGTTTTTTATAACACTTTCTATTATTTGAGTTTGATATTTTGCTATTCTTAATGGCATGTTGTAGTCTATTCTTGTTTGATGTTCTCTAAATATCTTATCATGAGGATTATTTACCTTTTTATGTTCTTCATTTGTTACTTTTATTTCTAATTTTTTAAAATTTCCTGAAGTTTTCTTATATGTAAATATTCGTATATTGCTTCTACCTCCTTATTATACAATTTAGTTTTTAAACTGTCAATATTTATTTGATAGTTTAATTTTAAAATTTTATTTTTGGATTTTTTTCTCTAGAAATTAGAGCTTTTAGATTAAAAATTTGTTAATTGAAAAAATATTTTGCTATAAAAATTTGAACAAAATATGAAATTATAATACAACAAAAAGTCGAACTTTGCAATATTTTTATGTATTTTTCTTACACTTTTCATCGCAAAATTCGACATTATTCTTTGCTGCTGCTATTGATATTTCTTTTATTTCATCTTATTTACCTAACTCAAACGAATTATTCTAGTTCATTATATAATCCTCATATAAAAATTCGTTAGGTTACTCTTGTTTTAATTTATCTTTTTAAAAGCCATTTATTTGCTTTTCTAATTCACGACTTTAGAGCACAGAGCTAAAAAATAAAAGTGGGCGGAACCCAACGCTGCTGCGGCTGGTGGATGTGCTATCGCCGCTACGACCGCTCGTGTAGTCGCCGGAACGGCTGTAACTGCCTCCTCTGCCAGAACAAGGATAGCCGGAAAAGCTAAACGTTTCTGTTGTCCATTCATAAACATTACTTGCCATATCATATACATTACATTG
>CAZHCX010000039.1:0-11759 GCA_964531445.1 uncultured Clostridium sp.
TTTAATTCAAAAAATATTCCTCAACTGTTTTTAACAATTCCTCTTTATCTTCAATTTTATTCATTTTAGTTCTAAATTCACTAGAATTAGGCATATTTTTTGTATACCAAGCAATATGTTTTCTCATTTCCATAATTGCTGTTTTTTCAGGTTTCACTTCAAATTCATAGTCAAAATGTTTTTTTATAACTCTCAACTTTTCTTCATTTGAAACTTCAGGTAGTTTTTCCCCTGTTTCTATGAAATATTTGATTCTTTCAAATATCCATGGATTTCCAAAACTTCCTCTTCCAATCATTATACCATCAACACCAGTATATTCAAACATCTTTAAAGCAGATTCTTCATCAACTATATCTCCATTTCCTATTACAGGAACATTAACACTTTCTTTAACTTTTTTAATAATATCTAAATCAGCTTTTCCAGAATACATTTCACTTCGTGTTCTTCCATGAATAGTTATTGCAGAAATTCCAGCCTTTTCTGCCATTTGAGCATATTGAACTGCAACAATATGGTCAGTATCCCATCCCTTTCTAAGTTTTAGTGTAACTGGCTTATTTGAATTTTTTACAACTGCTTCTATAACACTTCTTGCCTTTTCAATATCAAGTAATAACTTACTTCCATCTCCATTTTTAACAACCTTTGGAGCAGGGCATCCCATATTAATGTCAACTATATCAGCTATTTCACTTATATATTTACTTGCAAAGGCCATTGATTCTGCATCACTTCCAAAAATTTGCATACTTATTGGTCTTTTTTCTCCATCCGTATTTAGTAATAATTTGGTTTTTGAATCATTATAATATATTGCTTTACCACTTACCATTTCTGTACAAACAAGTCCTGGATTAAATTCTTTGCATATTTTACGAAAAGGCAGGTCTGTTACACCTGCCATTGGAGCTAATATTAAATTATTTTCTAATTCTACATTTCCTATTTTTAATTTTTTTAAATACATATTTAGTCCTTCTAATTTTTACAAATATTTTATTTTACAAATATTGTTTTTTGTCTTTTACTACTAATATTTAGTAATATTCCTATTAACATATAACTTGTTATTAATGAACTTCCACCATAACTTACAAATAATAATGGTACACCAGTTATCGGCAATAATCCCATTACCATTCCAATATTTTCTACCATATGGAATAAAAATACTCCTGCAATTCCTGAAGCAATAATCGAACCTATTGAATCTTTAGCAGTTTTTGCAACATATAAAGCCTTTGTAACCAGAAAGGTGTATACAAAAATTATTGCACCAGCAACAACAAACCCAAGTTCTTCACCTATAACAGAATAAATAAAATCTGTTGTTTTAGGATACAAATACCCAAGTTGTGTTTGGTTTCCTTTTAAAAGTCCCATTCCTGTAAGCCTGCCTGCCCCTATTGCAAGTTTTGATTGTATTATATTATACCCACTTCCACGCGGATCTGATTCAGGATTTAAAAAAATATCAATTCTTTTCTTTGCGTGATTTGGTAAAACAAAATTATATAATAATGGAATTGATACACACGCAATTATTATTGCTCCAATTATATATTTTTTATCTAATCCAGCTGTAAATAAAATCATTGCAAGTGCCACACAAAAGGCCATTGCAGTTCCAAAATCTGGTTGTTTTATTATCAATAATAATGGAATAGCAACTACTACAAATATTAGCAATAATTTCAATGGTTTATTAATTTCTTCTACATATCTTTGTTGAATTTTAGATATTACAAATGCTAGAAATAAAATTACTGCTATTTTGGCAAATTCTGATGGTTGCAAAGAAAAACTTCCTATTGTAAACCAACTTGTTGCTCCATTTACAGGTTCTGTGAACATTACTGCAATTAATAAAACAATGGTTATACCATAAAAAATTGGTGATAGTTTAACTAATGTTTCATAATTTATTAGCATTACTATTACCATCATTACCACACTTATACCAAACCAAATAATTTGTTTTTTAAATTCATCATATCCAGTTTCTTGGGTAGCTGAAAATAGCGCTACTAAACCAATTCCGGTTAAAAGTATTGCAACAATTAACAGTCCCCATTCCATATTTTTAAAATCTCTTTTTCTCATTAAATCACTCTTCTCTATTCTTTTGATTTAACCTCTTCTTTTGGTTCTTCACTATTTTATTCTTCGTTCTTTTCTTCAGTATTTTCCTCTATATCTTTTTCTGTTTTTTTGTTATTTTCTTTCTGCTTTTTCTTATTTATACTTTTTTCTTTTTTTGTTTTTTCTGTTTCATTGTTATCTTCAATTTTATTTTCTTTTTCTATTTTAGTTTCTTCTTTTTCTTTCTTATTATTTATTTCAGAAGTTTGTTTATCTTCAGTTGTTTGTTTTTCTTCTACATCATTTTGTTTCTTTTTATTTTCAGTTTCTACTTCTTTTTTTCCAATTTTTCTTGCGTCATTTTTTATATTAAGAATAGGAATATTTGCATATAATGCTGGAGCACCATTTGTTCCATCTTCATTTTCTTTATTTGTAAGTCTGACATCAATTTCTTGTTCATCAACTTCTATATATTTTTTAATTACATCAATTATTTCTTGTTTCATAAGCTCTAAGAAATCAGCTGATACATTAGCTCTATCTTGCATTAAAACTAAATGTAATCTTTCTTTTGCTGCATTTTTTGAATTTTCTTGTGATTGCTTATTTTCTTCTTTCTTTCCAACTTTTTTAAAGAAATTCATTATATTTTCAAACATTCTTTCCTATCCTCCAATTGCTATCTTCTTTTATTCTATTTTCTAAATAATCTTTTTAGTTTTGCAAAAAATCCTTGTTCTCTACCAGGTATTGTTACTTCAATTTTTTCTCCTAATACTCTTTTTGCAATTTCAATATATGCTTTTCCTGATGGTGCTTTTTTGTTTTGTATAACAGGTTCACCTTTGTTTGTTTGTGTAATGATATATTCATCATCTGGTACTACACCTATTAAATCAATTGATAATAAATCAACTATATCATCAACATCCATCATTTCGCCTTTTCTTACCATATTAGGTCTTATTCTATTTATTACTAATTCAGGATTTTTTATCTCTGATGATTCTAATAATCCTATAATTCTATCTGCATCTCTTATAGCTGAAATTTCTGCTGTTGTTACAACTATAGCTCTATCTGCTCCAGCAATAGCATTTTTAAACCCTTGTTCAATTCCAGCTGGACAATCTATAAGTATATAGTCAAATTCTTCTTTTAATTTTGTTGTTAAATCTCTCATTTGTTCTTCATTTACAGCACTTTTGTCTCTTGTTTGAGCGGCTGGTAGTAAATATAATTCTTTAAATCTTTTATCTTTTATTAATGCTTGTCTTAATTTACATTTTTCTTCTACAACATCAACTATATCATATACTATTCTATTTTCTAGTCCCATTACAACATCTAAGTTTCTTAATCCAATATCTGTATCTATTAAACAAACTTTTTTCCCTTCCACTGCTAAACTTGAACCTAAATTTGCTGTTGTTGTTGTTTTTCCAACTCCACCTTTTCCTGATGTGATAACTATTACTTCTCCCATAATTTTCCTCCTTAGGATTTCAATAAGACTCATTTTTTCATGTATATATGATACAACGAAAAGGGTTAAAAGTCAATTAGTTTTACAGTAATATTTCAAAAATATTACAATTTTTTTACAGTTGTTTTTCGCATATGCGTAATAAGAAACAGAAGTTGCCCTCTGTTTCTTATCATAATTTTTAATATATTGTAACACGATATTGATTTCCACTTGTGTTTGCATTAAATAAATTTTTAAAGTTACCCCAATTGTTACTATTTGTTTGAATATCATTGTAACTCAAACTTGAATTTATACCTATAAACTTACAAAGTAATCCCCATTGTAAATCAAATAACATTTGATTTGTATTATTTTTGGACACTAAATCTTTTGAAACCCAAAATCCATTTTTTTGATAAATTTCACCTAACATTTTATTAAACAATTTGGTATGTTCCTCTTCTGAGCTTATTTCATTGCTACTTGTCCAATTATCACTTATTGTTTTATTTTTTGTAGTACTTTGTTTCAAATACTCTTGAGCATATCTTTCTAAATCTGCTGCAATACTTTCATAATCTGTATTATTTTCAACTGTTCTAAATACTGAACCTGGAACTTCAACCCATATCCATTCAATATCATTTGAATCCTTAACAACAAGTCCTTCATCAACATCATTTAATACCGGTGATAAATTGACTCTATACCCTTCAGGAATTGTTACACTTTTTCCATTTACATCAGTATATTGCATTTCTTTAGTATATGGTTCAGACCATTTATTTTCATCTATACTTGCATATTGAACTTTGTTTTTTGAATTTTTAAAATAGCCTTTATAAAAATTAACACTTTTTATAAATTCATTTTCTGTCTGACTATCATTAAATACCACATTTGTAGGTTTTTTAGCAATTCTAGAAGTTTGTTTTTGCCATATATATTGGCTTTCTTTACTTTCATCTATATTTTCATCTTGTATGTTAGATATAACAATTTCTCCTGATTGATTTTTTCCAAGATAATAATAGTTTTGTGGAATCATAACACCATCAATATATCTCAAATTAATTTGTATATTATCTGCAGTAATATAGTCCGTATAATATGTTTTAAATCTATCATTCTCCTTAATTTTTACTCCACTAACATAAAAAATATTATGACTATTTTCATTTACTATATAAACATCAAAATAATTATCTACATTATTCTGATCTTGCTTGATTTTATCATAATCTTTTCCATAATTTAAAGTGATTCCTTGCATTGCCTCTAAATCTATTACGTAAAAATCTCCTGTATCAATTTTATCATTCAATACTTCAGTTAATCCAGCTGTATTATTATATTTTACTTTTGCAGGTAATTTTCCATATTGATTATAATATGAAGAAACTTTACCCCTTAACAAATCTATATCATTATACAAATTTGTTAATTTTTTCATATATACACTGTCTTGTGCATTATATATTAAAAAACCTGTTAAAATCAATAACATCACAATTGTTATTGTAAGAGCTACTAATGTAACACCTTTTTCTTGTTTTACTTTCATCTTTTGCTTTCTCCTTATTTTTTCTTACGTATAGTTTACTATTAAACAACACTATTTTCAAGTATTTTTTTATAAATATCTTCTCTTTTTTTAATTTTAACATCTTCTCTTACTACTAAAAACCAAAGATAAATATTTATTAAAACTATTGCAACATTATGAACATATAATATTATTATACTTGAAGCTATTGTTATAAAAATAACAATTACTTTAGATACAATATTTATATATTTTTCAGCCCCTCTTTTTCCCAAAATTATATGTAATGTGCTCTTTAATATTCTACCACCATCAAGCGGATATATTGGTAATAAATTAAATATCATAATCAAAAAATTAGTATACATTATTAAAGTTGATTTTATTATATTTAATTGCAAATTTGATGTAATTAAAATTATTAAAAAATTTGTTAATGGTCCAGCAATAGCAACAATTATTTTTTTTATTTCTAAAACATTTCCATTTTTTATTTTTTTATTAAATTCATCAATATTCATTTTAAATGATATTGAAACTCCAAACGGCATTATCTCCATTTTTTCTGGTTTCATTCCAACTAACAAACCAGCAATTAAGTGTCCAATTTCATGTATAAATGCAAAAATCATAATCAATGAATACACTTCTATTTGTTTAGTAAAATAAAAAAGTACTAAAAAAACAAATATTTTCAAATCAATTCTAAATCTCATATCAATCTTCCTTTTATTTATTTTTTGAATTTTTATAAACCTTACAATTCCAATATTTTTTGAGGATCAATTGTTTTTTCTGAAATTCTTATTTCAAAATGTAAATGTGGTCCAGTTGAATTACCCGTTGAACCAACCTCCGCAATTTCTTGTCCTTGTTTAACTCTATCTCCCTGTTTTACATATAAATTATTACAATGCGCATAAATTATACTCACATCTCCTATTTGAATTTTTAAGTGTTTACCATAATCTCCTTCTTCTGATGCTAATACCACTTCTCCGTCAGTTGCAGAAATTATTTTTGTTCCCATATTTGCTGCAATATCAACACCTGTATGATTTTTAGGCACTGTTTTTGTTGTAGGTTCCCTTTGTCCATATTTTGAACTTATTGTTCCTACAACAGGTTTTATAAATGTTGTAGTATTTTTTATTTTTTCTATTTGTTGCTCTTCCGGAGAAAGTACTTTTTCTGTACTAGAGTTTTCTGCACCTCCAATTGCAGGAGTATTAGCATTTTCTTGACTTGTTTTTTCATTTTGATTATTATCTAGATTAGAATTATCCATTGCATTTGTATTTTGTGTACTATTTTCTTGATTTACATCCTCTTGGTTCATTTTCTCTTGTACCTCTTGATCTTGATTTGTTGTATTTTGCAAAAATTGATTATTTTTTTTCATTTTGTTTATTTGGTTTTGAGTACCATTTTTTATATTTTCATAAACTTCTGAGAAATTAACATCATAAGATAAAATTTCATTTACTTTATTTAAAAAATCTTTTGAAAAAATATAATTATTATTTTGTATAACATATATAACAACATAAATAAACAGACACACAACAATCTGTATAAATAATTTTTTAAAAAGTTTTAAATCTTTTCTTTTTTCGCTATTTACAGCAACAGTTGCTGTTCTTTTAGGTATTCCCTGTTGTCTTCTTGCATAAATCTCTTCTGCTCTTCTAATTTTATCCTCAACAGACATTGTTCGTTCCATAAAAACACCTCTTCCTTAGTTCTTTATAAACTATATGAGATTGTTTTTTAATTTATTCAAAAAAAGTATTCCGAAAATTATTTTTACTTTCAGAATACTTTTTAGTTTATAAAATTATTATTAACAATTGTATTATATTTGCAATTGTTGCGATTATTGCATATCTTTTTAATCTTTGATATTTTTTATTTTTCTTTTTATTGAAAAATGCTTTTTTATTTTCTATCTTTAAGGCATAATCGTTTACTAACATCTCTGCTTCTTTTAAAATAAAATCTTTATTTTTTTTATTTTGTTCAGTATTTACACAATTTTTATTATTTTCTATTTTTTGAAGATTTCTTTTTTTCGTATTTGACTTTAAAATTATGATTGCTTCTTCAACAATATTAGATGGTAAATTTTTTAAAACTACCATATTTTTCATCTTACTTGTTTCCATTTGTACCTCCTAAATATGTATTTGATATATTTTTTCCATATTTTTGAAGATTATACAAATTTTATTTTATATCATTAACTGATTTTATTACATCTTCTGTAACTTTATTTTTATCCAATTTATTAACAATAAATACAATTAAAAATGTTATTAAGAAAGTTACTATATAGGCAATTACACCAATCTTCCATGTTCCATTAATTACATTACTTCCAAGTATAGTTGAAGAAATTATTGATGGAAATCTTAGCAATGTTGATATTACTAAGAATCTTGATGATTTTATTGGCAATAATCCACCTAGATATACTAACAAATCTTTTGGAGTACCTGGTATTAAAAATAATATTATCATAACCATTTCTATTTTTTTAGTGTCTTTAAATAATTTACTATTTTCTAATTTATCAACTTTTTCTTTTGGAAAGAATTCATATATAAAGTCTTTTCCATATTTTTTAACTAAAAAATATATTAATCCTGTTACAATAAATAAGGATATCATTAAAAATATTGTTCCCCATATAGGTCCAAAACACATTCCTGCTAATATTTCTATTGGCTCTCCTGGTAATATTGCAAATATTACTTGTGCTAGTTCTAAACCAAATAATATTAATACTCCTGTAAATCCTGTTTGTGTTATTTTTCCTTTTAGTTCTATTTGTCCTTCTGTTGTATTTATTTTTTTCATTATTGGTATCATATTTATTGTTCCTATTATTAGTATTGCTACTATTATTATAAATACTACTAATTTTATTATTTTTACTTTGTTTTTCATTTTATTTTTTTCCTTTTTGTTTGCTAATAATTACTACTAAAGCTATTATTAAGGCAACCCACATCTGCTTATTCTCATTTCCTATATTTGATAATATATCATATACTATTTTAAAATTCAAGCTTATAAGTAAATTTTTACATATTTATTTCAAAATAAAAACACTGACATTTCAGTGTTTTATTTTTTGGAGGCGCCTATCGGAGTCGGACCGATCATCAGAGTTTTGCAGACTCGTGCCTTACCGCTTGGCTAAGGCGCCATATATTAACTTTTTGTGGAGCGGGAAACGGGGCTCAAACCCGCGACCTCTGCCTTGGCAAGGCAGCGCTCTATCAACTGAGCTATTCCCGCATCTTCTAAAATTATTATATTCAAAAGCAATTAATATGATACCAAAATTTACTAATATTGTCAAGAGTTTTTCAAAGGGATTTTGTAAACTTGTTCAAAATCCCTTTGAATTAACATTTTATTTTTTAGTCTTTGCTTTTTTAGAAGCAGCTTTCTTTTTAGCAGTAGTTTTCTTAGTCTTAGTTGCTGAACTCTTCTTTTCTGTTTCCTTTTTTACTTCTTCTGCTTCTTCCGGATTCCATTTTTCCCCTGGTTTAGGCTTATTCCATGAAATATAATCACAACTTTCAGGATTATTTTCACAAATATAATAATTTCTTTTTCTCTTTGTTTTTCTAACTTGCACTACCCCTCCACATTTTGGACAAGGTACATCAATTGTTTCTATAATAGGTTTTGTATTTCTACACTCTGGAAAACCTGAACAAGCCAAAAACTTACCATATCTTCCAAATTTATAAACCATCATTTTACCACATTTATCACAAACAACGTCAGATACTTCATCAACTAACTTAACGTGTTCTAAGTTTTGTTCTGCTTTTTCTAATTCAGTTTCGAATGGTTTATAAAACTCTCTAATCATTTTTTTCCATTCTTCTTTTCCTTCTGCTATTTCGTCAAATTCATTTTCAATTTTTGCAGTAAATTCTACATTTATAATATCTGCAAAATTTTCAGTTAAAAGTTTATTTACAATTTTACCTAATTCGGTAGGTGCTAATTGTTTTTGAATTTTTTCAATATATCTTCTTTCTAAAATTGTAGTTATTGTTGGAGAATAAGTACTTGGTCTACCAATTCCCTTCTCCTCCAATGCTTTAACTAAACTTGCTTCAGTATATCTTGATGGTGGCTCTGTAAAGCTTTGTTTTGGATTTATTTTTATAAGTTTCACTTCTTGATTTTCTTGTAACTCAGGTAACATTCCTTCTTGTTCATCTTCTTTTTCATCTGTTCCTTCAACATATAAAATCATAAATCCTTTAAATTTCAAGCTTTGTCCATTTGCTTTAAAATCATATTCATTTGCTTTAATATTAACAGCCATTGTGTCATAAATAGCAGGCTTCATTTGACTTGCCATAAATCTATTATAAATTAATTTATACAATTTATATTGATCTTTTGTTAATTCATCTTTGATATCATCTGGTTCAATGTCTGAATATGTTGGTCTTATACCTTCATGCGCATCTTGAGCATCTTTATTTGTTTTGTAATATCTATTTTCATAGAATTCCTCTCCATAAGTAGATAAAATATGTGTTTTTGCTGCTGCTCTTGCTTCTTCAGAAATTCTTGTAGAGTCTGTTCTCATATATGTTATTAAACCTACAGTTCCTCTATCAGATATTTTTACACCTTCATATAAACCTTGTGCAACTGACATTGTTTTCTTTAATGTAAATCCTAATTTTCTTGAAGCCTCTTGTTGCATTGTACTTGTTGTAAATGGTGGTGCTGGATTTCTTTTCTTTTCACTTTTTTTGATGTCAGAAACAACATATTTTGATTTTTCAATATTTTTTAATATTTCATCAACTTGTTCTTTTGATGTTATTTCTTGTTTTTTTCCATCTTTACCATAAAATCTTGCTTCAAATTCTTTTTTAGATTTTTCATCTTTTAAATTTGCATATATATTCCAATATTCTTGTGGAATAAAGTTTTCTATCTCGTTTTCTCTATCTACTATTAATTTAACTGCTACAGATTGAACTCTACCTGCAGATAAACCTCTTTTAACTTTTTTCCACAATAATGGACTTATTTTGTATCCAACAATTCTATCTAAAATTCTTCTTGCTTGTTGAGCATCAACAGTATCTAAATCAATATCTCTTGGCTCTTTTATCGCTTTTTGAACTGCTGATTTTGTAATTTCATTAAAAGTAACTCTTGTTATTTTTTCTTTGTTATCTTCTAATATTTTTGCTAGGTGCCATGCAATCGCTTCACCCTCACGATCAGGGTCAGTTGCAAGATATACTTTTTTTGCTTTTTTTGCATCTGCTTTTAAAGATTTTATTAAATCTCCCTTTCCTCTTATATTTATATATTCTGGTTCAAAATCATTTTCGATATTAACACCTAATTTTGATTTTGGTAAGTCTCGTATATGTCCCATTGATGCAACAACTTTTGTGCTACCTCCTAGGAATTTTTTTATTGTATTCGCCTTTGCAGGTGATTCCACAATTATTAATTTATCAGCCATAAAACCTCCTTAGAATTTATACTAAATTTTTATGGGCGTTTTTTCCCTATTTTAAATTCATATTGTATTCTAGAACATTTTTTCAATTTTTGCAAGTTTTTTTATATAATTGTACTGAAACATTTTGCAAAAAACCAGAAAATGTTTCAGTAGTAGTGAAACATTTATCAAAATCACAAAAATGTTTCAGTAGATTTTATTAGAATTTTTCAACAATTTCGTTTTGATTTTTATAAATACTGTTAGCCGGAACAACTTTTCTAACTGATGATAATGGATAAATATTTGAATTTTTTCCAATTACAGTTCCTGGATTTAAAATAGAACCACATCCAACTTCAACCTCATCACCAATCATTGCTCCAAATTTTTTTAAACCTGTTTCTATTTTCTCATTATCATTTTTCACCACAACTAATTTTTTATCTGATTTTACATTTGATGTAATTGAACCAGCCCCCATATGAGATTTATATCCTAATATTGAATCTCCAACATAATTATAATGTGGTACTTGAACTTTATTAAATAAAATAACATTTTTTAGTTCTGTCGAATTTCCAACTACTGCACCTTCTCCAACAATTGCTTTTCCTCTTATAAATGCACAATGTCTTACTTCTGCATTTTTACCAATTATTGCTGGACCATTGATATATGCTGTTGGAGCAACCTTTGCAGATTTTGCAATCCATACATTTTCTCCAACTTTGTCATATTCATCTAAACTTAATGTACTCCCTAATTCTATAATAAATTTTTCTATTTTTGATAAAACTTCCCATGGATATTCTGCACCTTCAAATATTTTTGATGCTATTGTTTCTTCTAAATTATATAAATTTTTAATTTTACATTCTTCCATAATATACCTCTTTTCTTTTATGATATTATAATACCAACTACATTTATATGCAACTTTCCTTTTAGAACAAATCTGAAAATTTTATTAAATATATATTTTAAAATAAATATTCTAAATTTTAAAATAATTTTTAATAATTAATTTGAATAAAATTTTCAGTAAATTTGTTCGCGCGCCAAAATTATGAAATAATTTTGTGTGCAGTTGGCTTTTATATAATAGGAAAGTATCACTTTCCTATTATATAAATTTATGTTATAAT
>CAZHCX010000040.1:0-10933 GCA_964531445.1 uncultured Clostridium sp.
TTTATCAACTTTATTTTGATATATATCTTTTTGCAATTTTTTTAAATCTACCATTTAATTACCTCCCGTTTTTTTATCTTACAATTGAAATTTTTATTCCAAGAACACCATATTTTTGTTCTTTTTCTGGTGAATAATATTTATATATTGAAGCAATCTTTCTGTTGATTTCTTCTTCATCTGAAAACAATTTTCTAAATAATTTTTCAAATGTTTCTTCTCTATATAGGTCGACTACATTAACTGTTAATTTTTCTTCTAGTTCTGGCAATTTTGAAAATTCAATTTGGTCTCCAATTTTTATTTGTTGTCTCTTTTCATCAAATAATCTAAATTCTACTGTTTTCTCTCCATTTTTTATTCTTAGAAATGGACTTTCGTTTAATTTCATTTTATGCAACATTTTTATCACTCCTTCTTTTATTATTAATCTTAGCTACAAGTTACTAATAATATATCTCTATCGTCAGATAATAAAAATTTATCAATTCTTTCTGACCAATCTTCCATAGTCATAGGAATATGCCTTCTTGCTCTATTTTCTGCCAGTTCCAAAAAAGCACTTTATTTTGAACTTTTTTAAAAAATTCTATCGAAATTGGTGATTTATAATCTTATTTCTCTAATTTCTTCTAAAAGTTTCTCAAAATAATCTTTATCTAATTCTCCTGATTCATATATATTTTTCAAATGAACATTAATATTATCAATTCCAGTATCAAATAATTCTGCCATTCCTTTTTGAGTAATCCACAAAGTTTCATTTTCATATTTAACTTGTATTCCGTTTTCTTTTTCATTAAGTTTAAATATTATAAATTCCTCTGTACTACTTCTTATAATTAAATCTTTTGCCATCTAAATTCTCCTTCCTATTTATTTTAATATAAAAATGTATAGTCTTTTAAAATATTTGTAACCCATTTTCTAAATATAATACCTTGTTTGCTATTAACTCTATATCCCGCAGATATAAAATTGTGTATTATATTTTTCCCATCTTCAGCAGTATGCTCAAAAAATGAGCATACTGCTTTTTCTTCCAATTCATCATCATTATAGATATTTTGAATATGTCTAGTTTTATTCCTATATTAAAACTATTGTTTGTATTGTATAGTACGCTAGAAAATTTGTCAATAAAAAACCAAAAATCACTTTAAAAGTTTAACTTTTTCCCAAGGTAAATTCTCTTTACCAAAATGACCATAATTGGTTGTCTCCTTGTAAATTGGTCTTTGTAAATCAAAATAATCAATTATACCTCTTGGAGTTAAATCAAAATTTTCATAAACCAAATCAGAAAGTTTTTCTTCATCCAAAATTCCAGTACCAAATGTATTTACTAAAATTGATACAGGTTTTGCAACACCAATTGCATAAGACAATTGAATTTCACATTTTGTTGCTAGCTTACTTGCGACAATACTTTTAGCAATATGTCTAGCCATATATGAAGCTGACCTATCTACTTTTGTTGGATCTTTTCCAGAAAAAGCTCCTCCACCATGTCTTGCATAACCTCCATAAGTATCTACAATTATTTTTCTTCCTGTTAAACCACTATCTCCTAAAGGTCCTCCAATAACAAACCTCCCTGTTGGATTTATAAAATATTTTGTATTTTTATCAAGTAAATCTGATGGAATTACAGCTCTTATAACTTTTTCCAGTATTTCTTTTTTTAATTCTTCTAATTCTAAACTTGGCCAATGCTGTGTTGAAATAACAATTGTATCGATTTTTTTTGGTTTATCATCTTCATATTCGACAGTTACTTGTGCTTTCCCATCAGGGCCAAGTTTTTCTATCTCTTTTGTTTTTCTTACTTCTGTTAATCTTTTAGTTAATTTATGTGCTAATGAAATAGGAAGAGGCATTAATTCTTCTGTTTCATCACATGCATATCCAAACATTATTCCTTGATCACCAGCACCTTCTGAAAACTTTTCTTCTCCATTTTTATTTTCAAGAGATTCGTTTACGCCTATTGCTATATCATCAGATTGATTAGATAAATTTTCATAAATGGTACATGTTTTATAATCAATATCTTTTCCTTCTCCAAAATATCCAATTGATTTAATTGCATTACGTGCTATTTTTTCGATATCAATATCTGCATTTGATGTAATTTCACCTGTTATAAATATTATATTTTTTCCAGCTACAGTTTCACATGCTACTCTTGCATTTTTGTCCTTTGCTAAATATGCATCCAAGATACTATCTGATATATAATCACATAATTTATCTGGATGTCCTTCTGTTACACTTTCTGATGTAAATAATTTCTTCATTCTATATTCCTCCTAAATTTAATTTTCAAAATATGTTTTAATTTTGTGTAATTTATTTAGAAGTTATTCCTTAAGTTGCGCGCTATACTTAAAAATAAAAAAGCAAATATAATATAATTTTAATACTATATTTGCTTTTTACATTTAGAACGTTATTTTCCTTCCACTTCTCTACAAATTCTTTCAAGATCACTTTCGTCCAAAATCTCATTTGACATTAACTCTTTAGCAAGTCTTTCTAATAATGGCTTATGTTCGTTCAAGATTTCTTTTGCTCTATTCTCTGCATCTAAAATTAATTTTTCAACAGCAGAATTGATTTCATTTTTTATATTCTCACTAAGTAACGAAATATTTGTAAAATCTTCAATTCCTAAGTATGACATATTATGTCCAACATTATCAATCATTCCGTAAGATGTTACTATGTCTCTTGCAGTTTGTGTTGCACTTATTAAATCTTGGTATGCTCCACTTGTTAAATGCTTTTCAGAATTTGTAAATATTATTTCTGCTTCTCTTCCTGCTAAATCTACAGCGATATTATCAATGTAATATTGAACATCACAAGATTCCTGCTTTTCTGGTTCAAATTCAAACATTGTTGCACCTAAAAAATCTTCAGCTGGAACTATTGTTATTGCTGTAGTTTTAATATTTTTGATATTCTCCGACATTTTTGACACTATAAAGTGTCCAGCTTCGTGATATGCAGTAATTTTTTTATCTTCTTTTGACATTTTGCTATATAGTTCATAGTTAAAATTGAAGTTTGAATTTACATCTTTTCTTGTAACTTCTTTTCTGTGTTTTCTACGTGCTACAATCATTGATTTTTCTATTATATCCAATGTTAGCTCGGGGTTACATAATTCACTAGAAATAGCTGAAGATACATTTATAATGTATTTTATAATATTTTTATCAATCGTAACTCTATGCGCATTTTCTAGCCCTGCTACAATTTTCTTTATCATTGGATAAATTCGATTTGGCTTTGGTTCAAGAATTGGAATAACTTCTAATCTTGACCTTGTTTTTTTATCAAGTTCAAAATAAGAATAAAATTCTTCTTCAGTTGAGATACCAAGTATTTTTACTCTTGGATTTCTTACTAAAGTAGCAAATTTGTATGACAAATAATAATCAGCCTGAATTAATTGTATTTGATCAATTACAATAACAAGATTAGTTGCGTTTGATACAAATTCTACTATTTTAGCCAAGATGTTGTTAACTTTATCACTCTTTCTCACAATATCTGCTACAATAGCCTCAACATTTAAAGCAAGGAAATGAAAATCGTACATTTCTTTTGGACATCTTTTATGTATTACATTGTCAACCAACTTTTGAACTATAGCAGTTTTTCCAACCCCATGTTCTCCAACAAGAACAGCATTTGCTCTTTTAGATTTAAAAAAACAATTACAAATTCTGTTTATTTCCTTATCTCTTCCAAGAATCACACTTGAATCAACTGTTGCATAAATTGGATTCAAATCATAAAGATATGGAAAGAATTTTTGTGGTACTACATTTGCAGTAGCATAGTTAATAGTTTTCCGCTCTTTTTTAATAATATTTAATTTTTTCATAGTCGAGTCCTCCTATCGAAAATCCTACTAAAAGTTACTATATTTTTAGTTTACTACATTTTAGTAATTATGTCAATTAAAAAGAGCACTAAATGTGCTCTCTTATGTTTATTTGAATTTCTTTATGTAATTATCTATACTATCTAAAAATTCATCATTATTTTCTGTTTTAACCATCATTGATATAACTTGTTCTGTTACATCAGCAACAGGCATACTATTCATTGCTTTACGCAATGCAAAAACAGTTTCTTTTTCTTTTTGTGAAAGTAGTAAATCTTCTCTTCTTGTTCCTGATTTATTAATATCTATTGCAGGGAAAATACGTTTTTCAGATAATTTTCTGTCTAAGTGAACTTCCATATTACCTGTACCTTTAAATTCCTCAAATATTACATCGTCCATTCTACTTCCTGTATCAACTAAAGCTGTTGCTAAAATTGTAAGGCTTCCACCAAATTCTATATTTCTTGCTGCACCAAAGAATTTTTTAGGTTTATGTAATGCTGCTGGGTCTAAACCTCCAGAAAGTGTTCTTCCTGATGATGGAATTGTTAAGTTATAAGCTCTTGCAAGTCTTGTTATACTATCTAGTAATATTACAACATCTTGTCCTTGCTCTACAAGTCTTTTTGCTCTTTCAAGTACCATTTCTGCAACTTTTACATGATGTTCTGGTAATTCATCAAATGTTGAATATATAACCTCTCCATTTATAGAACGTTTCATATCTGTTACTTCTTCTGGTCTTTCATCAATTAATAATACTATTAGTTTTTCTTCTGGATTATTTGTAGAAATACTATTTGCTATTTTCTTTAATAATGTTGTTTTACCAACTTTTGGTGGAGCAACAATCATACCTCTTTGTCCTTTTCCAATTGGAGACATTAAATCTATCATTCTCATTGCATATTCTTTACTTTGAGTTTCTAATTTTATTCTTTCATTTGGATATATTGGTGTTAATTCATCAAATCTTTTTCTTCTTGCTGCTTTTTCTGGTGATTCACCATTTACTTCTCCAACAAATATTAAAGATGGGAATTTTTCTCCTTCTTTAAATCTTGAAATTCCTTTTATTACATCACCTGTATCTAATTTAAATCTTCTTATTTGAACAACTGAAAGATAAACATCTTTTGGGCTTGAAAAGTAGTTATCTCCTCTTAAGAAACCATATCCATCTGGAAGTATATCTAATATACCTTCAACTATCTCATCACCTTCATTTGTAAGTTTATAACCTGATAAATCCTGATTATTTTCTTCCTTTGTTGGTTCAGAAACAGAACTTTCCTTGTTTAAAACTTGACTTAATACTTCGATTAAATCTTCTTTCTTTAATTTTGAAATATTTCTAATGTTGTTTTCTTTAGCTAATTCTTTTAGCTCTGTTAATGTTTTTTCTTCTAAATTTAACATAAACTCCTCCTATTAAATTTTTAATTTATTATAATTATTATTTTGTTTTTTGTGGGATTTTTGGTTCGACATAAATTTATATTCATTATTATAACATATTTTAAGGCAGAAATAAACCATTTTTAACAATTTTGGTAAATTTACATAAATAAAAACGCTTTTTCAGCGCTTTTACATTCCTTTATCTACATAAACTTTTTCGTTTGGATAATACATACCAAGCTTTTCTCTTGCCATTTGTTCAATAAATTCTTTTGAATTAACATTTTCTTTTTTAGCAAGAAGTTCTTGATTTGTAGATTGTTCTTGATTTATTTTTACTTCTAATTCTTTACTGTTTTTACTATATTGGTTTATTACTTTTTGTTGATTTATTATTGTAAACATTGCATATCCAATTATTAATATTGCTAATAATCTTTTATATAATTTTTTCTTTTTCATCAGTATCTCTCCCTGTTTTGAAATAACATATAATATATATTTCTACTTTTTTTTCAAAATTCCTTCTTATTTTTTAAAAATTTTGTATTTTTTGTTCTAATTATAATATTTTTGATAAATTTAAAAAATATTTTAAATGGAAATGCTAAAATTGATAATATTTTTAATATGACTTTTTTTATTGCAAGTATAAATTTTACATTTACTTTTATTATTTTATTGCTTAATAAAAGCATATATAACAAACATCCTATAAAAACACCTAAAAACATATAAAACCTAACTTCTCCATTGCTAAAGGTGAATATAGAATAAAGTAAAATAAATCCGGTTAAAATCCAAAATAAGATGTCTTCTAAATATGTAATTATATCAGGTGTTTTAAAGCTCCTTCTTAATATTCTAAAAAAATCAAATAATAATCCTATAAATATACCATTAATTGTGAATATCAAAAATAAATACGCTTGATTTACAATCATATATAATCAATCCTTTGTTATCTAAAAATTTTGCTTATTAGGTTTCCTTTATTTTTTTCTAATTCTTTTTCACTATATGCCATGTATGATATATCTCCTTCTACAATTACTTCTGATGTGTCTATACTTAATTTGTTTATTCTTAAATTTTCTCCTTTTACTGTTAATAGTCCTAGTTCTGTTTCAACCATTACTACTTGATCATCAAAACTTAAAACATCATTTACACCAGAAATGCTAAGCTTTCCCCTATTTTCTAATATTAAATTTTGAATTACACCTGTGTTTATATTTTTTCTTTCATCAACAGTCATAAGCAATTCTCCTTTTCTTTATTTTCCTAGTATTTATATATATTCAGAGTTTGTCTTTTTTAGAACAAAAAAGATACCTACATTTGCAAGTATCTTTTTAAAGGTATGCTATTTTATTGCTTCATAGTTTTCGCATTCTTTGATGCAAAAATAGTTAAAAGTCTCCGACTGATTGAAAGTTTCAAATCCGCTTGTTATAAAAGGATATTTTTCAATTAATTTTGATTCTTTTAAATTTTCTAATCTTAAATTTTCAGGAATATCTTCTTGTTTATGAACAGAATAAATTTTATCCAAAACTTTTTTACATAATATTGGTCTGCAATTTTTACAATTATTGCATAAAGATTGGCTAAACTCCTTATCAGATAACGATAAACGTTTTGGAATTTTTGCTGATAATAAAGTCTTTCCTCTCTTAACTACTATTGTAGAAGCGTCTGACATTCTTTCTTTCAATAACTTTTCTCTAGTTGTCTCTTTAAGATTAAATGTTCTTTCTTCCTCTAATTTTCCATCAATAAAATGTGTTGCTACTAAGCTAAATGGTTCTAATTTGAACCGGTATTCATGTTTACCTTTCTTCATGTGTACTACCTCCTTGAGATTTTATATTATATATTATATCACATTATGTTAATTAAAGTCAATTAAAAGAGACAAGAATAACTCCTGCCTCTTGTTTTTTACAGATAAATTACGTAACTATACGGTTCGTATTCAATTCCCTGACATTCTAATAAAGCACACTCTTTTTTCTTTAATTTAAAGATTTTCTTGTTTTTTCTAATCTTTTTGTACCTTATAAAATTAGGACAATCCTTTTCCTTTCTAACATCATTGTTTGTAATTTTAAAAAGTAAAGGTTTTGTTAAAATTCCTAATTCATTTAAATATTCCACTTCTCCAGGAAATAAGACTGTTTCTACCTTTGTTTTATTTTCTGACCTCCATCTCTCTATCTCGAACTTTATGTCCTCAATATTTTTGTTTTTCTTCCGTTTAATCATAGGCGAAACCCCTTTCTGCATTGTTACACTTGTTTTATGAACATATAATATCATATTTAATACTAAATGTAAATATAAATTACAAATTTCGACATTTGATTAATTACTGTCTTGTAAAAATTAATTAATTTTTAATAATGAAATTTAAATTGACAGAATTATGTAAAGATGTTAGAATAAAATTAGTTACTTTTTAATGTTGATGTTTATATTATTTAGACATCATTTAACCAATTTGAAAGGAGAGAAAGATTTATGAAAAAACATCTTTATGTTGATATTCGGGGTTATAATCAAGGCGTAACAGGTTCTTGTATACGGAATACCGTTCATTTTGCTGATGGTGAATGTTTCAGGTTTTTAGTAGACCACGGAATGTATCAAGGAGAAGACCATACTGGCGTTCAATACAATGATTGTATTACACCAAAAAATATTGGAGCTGTTTTATTAACGCATACACATCTTGACCATGATGGCGGATTACCTGCTTTTGTAAAACAGGGCTACTCTGGTAATATTTATATGTCAGATGCATCTGATAATTTAATTGACATTGGATTAAACGATACTTACAACATTATGAAAAGAGATTCAAAGCTTAAGAAACAAGAAATGCTCTTTTCTCAGAGTGATGTAGAAGCAACATTAGATAAAATTGTAGCTGTACCATATGAAAAAACAATCAAGATACATGATCGGATTACTGTTACATTTTTTAATAACGGTCATCTTGTAGGAGCTTCAATGATTTTGGTTCAGATTTCTGATATAGAAAGCAATATCAATTTGTTATTTACTGGTGATTACAAACCAAGTAATATTTTTGTTGATATTAAACCATTACCATTCTGGGTGTATTCTTTAGATAATTTAACAATTATTTCAGAGTCAACTTATGGTACAACAAATTCTTGGGATGTAGAAAAAAGATGGGAACAAGATATTGTTCAGGCTTGCCTTGATAATGCTTTAATATTTAATGCAGGCTTTGGACAAGGTAGAATTCAGGAGTTGATGCTCAGAATCAGAAAATTACAGGATGAAAAGCGTATTCCTAAAGATTATCCAGTAAAAATTGATGGTACAACAGCTCAAACTTATACATTTAGATATTTAGACAGAGCAAATATTCTTCATTTAAATGAAGACGCAATGCATATGTTTCCATATTCATTTCAGTTTGTAGACGATAAAACAAGAGAGTCTGTTTTAAGCAATAACAGTAGAATGATTGTACTATCAACGTCAGGAATGGGAACTCATGGACCCGCATCTATTTATATTCCTCACTTTTTGAGCAATCCAAAGGCTTTGATTTATTTTCCGGGATATACTGGAGAAGGAACACTTGCCAGAAAAGTTTTAGAGGCTAAATATGATGAAAATGTAATTTTTAAAAATTCTAAGTCAGTAATTAAACGTGCTAAAGTTCTCCAGACAGGCGAATTTTCTTCACATGCTACTGCTGATGAACTTATTGATTTGTTTAATATGTTTGCACCAAAATCAATTTTGTTTATTCATGGTGATTCTGATAAAAAAATTGCATTAGAAAAACGTACCATTAAAGAAACTGGTGTTAAAAAAACTGGAATTCTTGGAATGGGTCTTGTATACAGAATTAATCAATATGGAATTGAAAAGTCTATAAAGAAATAATCTTTCAAAAGGAGCTTAACTACTAGTTAGGCTCCGCTTCTTTTTATTTTGTTCTTAGTTATTTAAAATTTTGCTTCTTTTTAATTTTATTAGTTCTTTGATATCTCCGCTTCTTTTAATTCAATAGAAATCCTATGAAATTTATCTAAAACATCATCACTTAATATGTTCTTAAAATTAATAGAAATCTTACTTTCAGAAATATTCATTTCAAGTAAATCCAATTTTTCAGTAGCAATTAAATTTAATACCTTATGAATAAAATCTAAATTTCTAATAATACCATTCCCAATTATAGAAATTCTAGAAATATCCTTTTTAACAACACTTTTGATAGTATTTTCTTCAATTATATCAGTTATAATAGTACCTGCTTTATTATTAAAAGTTGATTTTGTTATAATTGGAATCTTAAACTTATCTCCAATTTCTGCGCATCTATTATGAAGTACTTTTGCACCTTCACTTGAAATTTCCATCATCTCATTATATGAAATCGCAGACAACTTTTTTGCATGTTCGATTTTGTTCGGGTCCGCTGTATAAACACCATCAACATCAGAAAAAATATAACACTCTTTAGCATTTAGAGCAGCCGATATAGCAATTGCTGATGTATCAGATCCACCTCTCCCCAATGTTGTTATATCTAGATTTTCGTTGTACCCTTGAAAACCTGCAATAATAACTATTTTTCTCTGTGATAATTCCTTGTTAATTCTAGTTGTATCAATATTTTTTATTGTTGCATTTTGATTAGTCTTGTTTGTAAGTATTCCTGCTTGCCATCCTGTAAGTGAAATTGAATTATATCCCATTTCATTTAAAAGGATGCTTAATTTGGCAATAGACATTTGTTCGCCACTACTAAGTAACATATCCATCTCTCTTTCTTTTGTATTTTTAGAAAGTTCATGTGCTTCTTTAATCAATTTATCTGTTGTTTTTCCTTGAGCTGAAAGAATTACAACAATATTATTGTTTTTGTCATATAAATCTATAATTTTGTTAGCAACTAACCTTAAATTTTTATTATCTGCAACAGAGCTTCCTCCAAATTTCATAACAATTGTGTCCATTTGGACCACCCCTTTAAAATAATATATAGAGCCTTATCATATTAATATGGCTCTATATATTGTATGTTTATATTTAATTAAAGTGTTACTTAATTATAACGTTAATCTATATTTGTATTATTTAATATTATTTTTTAAATAACTTTCCATAAATCCATCTAAATCTCCATCCATAACACCTTGGACATTACCAACTTCATAATTTGTTCTATGGTCTTTTACCATTGTATATGGACAAAATACATAAGAACGTATTTGACTTCCCCACGCTATTTCTCTTTGTTCGCCTTTTAAATCTTCTATTTTATCCTTGTGCTCTTGTTCTTTTAAATCAAATAATTTAGACTTCAACATTTTCATTGCAGTTTCTCTATTTTGAATTTGAGAACGTTCAGATTGACATGCTACAACAATATTAGTAGGAATATGTGTTATTCTAACTGCAGATGATGTTTTGTTTATATGTTGACCTCCAGCACCTGAAGCTCTATATGTATCAACTCTCAAGTCATCTGGATTGATATTTATTTCTATGTCTTCTGTTATTTCCGGTAATGCTTCAACTGAAGCAAATGATGTATGTCTTCTTCCTCCACTATCAAATGGTGAAATTCTAACT
>CAZHCX010000041.1:0-10110 GCA_964531445.1 uncultured Clostridium sp.
GTTATGATTCCTGTTCAAAATGTTGATAATTTACAACTTTCTGATGAAATTGTAGACGCAGTTAAAAATAACTTATTCCACATTTATGCAATATCTTCTATTGAAGAAGGAATTGAAGTTTTAACAGGTGTACCTGCTGGTAAAAAGGATAAATCTGGCCACTTCCCTGCTGGCACTGTTAATTACTTGGTTTATGAAAAACTTAAAAATTATGCAAAAATAAGTGAAAATATGTAAGATTGCAAAAGAAAACGTTCCCACATCAATTTGGGAACGTTTTTTAAATGGACACTAAAATATATTCTTTAAATTAACAGCATTTTTATCTTTGATATGTTGGAGAATATACATTCCTTTATCTAATTCTGGAATTGCCTCCGCATACTCTTCTTGCTCAATGTAACCCTTTACCCCTGTTAATTGAGTATTTATTTTTTCCAATTCATTATGTTCAATATAAAATGCAAGTTTTTGATGCCATCCATTCCATTTATTATAAGTTTCATCTGCTTTATTTTTTGCACTTTGCAAATCAACTTCATCTTTACTTATTTCTTCCCTTAATTCACTCAAATTTTGATTTGTTTCTGATACACAAATTTGTGTGTATTTTTCTGTTAAATGATTTCCTATAAATATCAATATTACTATAATTATAGAAATAATTAATTCTTTTGACATACACTCTACCTTTAATTTACCTTTCTTTTTTTTGACAGAAAAATTCGCCTTTTCCATCTAATGTTACTATTAAAGCTTCATCAGGTTTAATTTTGAACTTCTTTAATTGTTGATTTAGCCAATTTAGATCTTTACCTATTGCTTTTAAATTATCTTCCATTACTCTTCCATCAACAACTAAATCATAAGGTATTCCTTCGTATTCTGGTGTTATATTAAAGTCTTGCGGTGTTGTTGTTCTTTTTTCTGGCTTTTGTATTACTGTTACTTGTCCACTTGTTTCTAATATTGCATACTCTACATCTCCTAGGCTATAAACATTGCTTCCTCTTATTCTTTCTTCTAATTCGTTAATCGTAAATCTTTCTTTTTTTAAGGCTTTTTCATCTATTTTTCCTCTATATATTAAGATTGTTGGTCTTCCACAAATTATTTCTCTTCCTCTTATACTTTTCATATTTATTACTGAGATTACTAAGTGCATTACTAATAATCCTAATATTGGAATTATTCCGTTTGTTATTGGCGTTCCAACATCTGTCATTGGTGTTGAAGCTAAGTCTGCTATCATTATTGATATTACTAATTCAAATGGTTGTAATTGTCCTATTTCTCGCTTTCCCATTAATCGCATTACTATTAAAACTATTATGTATAAAATTATTGCTCTAAAAAAATTAATTAACATATTAAACCTCTTTATTTTAATTATTTTAAAACTTAAAAATATTAAATTCAAAAGTTTAAAACTCTAACTCTATAACTTTGAATTTTAAAATTTTATATGCTTATTTTTTGCTAATTTAACTTTTTTATACTTTATTTAACATATAATTTTTGAATATATAATTTTTATTTGTTAATAATAAATTTAAAGCCTTATTTTAAAATTTTATATTTAATTTTCATATTAAATTTTCGTATTGAATTTATTATTAATTTTGATTTTTTCAAATCTAAGGAGGTTTTTACTATGTCAACTGCACAAACAAGAACTGAAACAGGTTCTTCAACAATTTGGCAAATTATAGGTAGATTAGTTGCATCTGCAGTTATTCTTGCAATTACTGCATTTTTTACACCTGGATTTACAATTAATAATTTCTGGGCATTAGCTATTGCAGCTATCGTTTTAACTGTTATAGATTATTTAGTTACAAAATTTACAGGCTTGAACGCAAGTCCTTTTGGTAAAGGCTTTGTAGGATTTGTTTTGGCTGCTATTGTTTTGTATATTACACAATTTTTTGTAGCAGGTTATTCTATATCTTGGGTTGCTGCAATTGTTGGAGCATTAATTTATGGCGTTGTTGATTACTTTATACCAGGTAACCAATCAATGTAATAAAAATAAGACCATCAGGGACGTTGATTAATTAGTTGAATTTTTATTTTCAACCAAACAATCAACGTCCCCATTGGTTTTTTATTTTTGTCTTTCCCAATATTTTTCGTATAATTCTTTTGCTGTTTTTGGACTATCTACTCCCTCTTTGTTTTTTACAGGTGCAAAGTCGTCTTCTCTTTTTCCTCTTAAAATTGCTATATCGTCAAAAATTTCAAAACTATCAAATATAAATGCTTCAAATTTATATGAATTTGGTTCTTCTGGAATTATTTCTTTTCCTTCTTCATTTATATATGAGTTCTTTTTAAATGCGCTGTGATATATTAATGGTTCTTTGCTTATTTTTTCTATTGCATCAATTGTGAATAAATTACACATTATGTGTGATTCTCCAAATCTTAATTCCCCATTATTATCGACTTCTTCTGCCATTTTTTCTGGTAATTCTGAATATTCAATAACTTTTGGATGACCATTCATTTTGCAGAATACTCCAACTTTTTCTTTTGGGTTTGCTTTTACTACTGATTTTGATGCAATTTGTACATTTCTTTCTATTGCCATTCCTAATAATGTTGTGTCTGCCATTTTTAGTATTGCATTGTCAACTCCACCAATAAATACCCATTTAATTTCACGTTCTTTCATGTCTGAAAGCATACCTGTCTTTCTTAATGATGAAAATACTCCTCCGTTTCCATCTGATGCTTCTTTTATTTTAAAGTCTTTTCCAATAAGAATTTTTCCTTCTGTATCTACTAAAGGTAATTCACCTTGTTCAAATAACATTACATTATTTTTATCATATCCAAAATAGTTATTTTTTTCTAAAAATTCTTGTGTTTGATCATTGTTTTCTTTGCTTGTCATTATGTACCATGGAATTACTACTCCATACTTTTTATTTGCTTCTTTTAAATTCTCTGATAATATTTCAAATAAGTATTTACCTTTTCCATAAACATCTAGTTTAAATGTTCCTTTTGGTCCTGGGTGCCCAAGTCTTGTTCCTTGACCTCCAGCCATTGTTACAACAGCATATTGCCCTGATGTAATTACTCTTTCTCCAAGTTCTTCAAATGTTTCTTTTTCATTTTTTGTTAATTTTTCTTTATCTAAATAATCAATTGCTTCTATTATATTATCTTTTATTTCTATCTCTTTTTTTGTATTCTCATACAACTCCATTATTTGATGAAAATCAATATTATTTATTTGTTCCATTAATTCTTCTCTTTTTTCTTCATCTAATTTATTTAATAATGTTATTATATGTTCTTGGTTATATTCTTTTAATAATTGTTCTATCTCTTCGTTTTTATCCATCTTGTGTTCCTTTCTTTAATACTCTTTATAACAAAGTATTAAATAATCTATATTTCTTTTTTTAGTATTTATTCTATTATATTCATAATTATTTTTTTGTTTCATCAATTTACATAGGGCTATTTTAACACAACCATATTAATTTTGCAAATTTTTTCAAAAACTTGTCATATCATCCTTTAATTCGCAATATAAATTAATTAAAGTTATTTGGTACAAACATTTAAATTGTAAATTCCAAAGGAGGTATATAGATGGAAAGTTCAAACTTATATCAGGACATAGCAAAGAGAACTGATGGTGATATTTATGTTGGTGTTGTTGGTCCTGTACGTACTGGTAAATCTACTTTTATTAAAAATTTTATGGATTTGCTCGTAATTCCAAATATTGATAATGATTATAAAAAAGAAAGGGCTAGAGATGAGTTGCCTCAAAGTGCTGGTGGCAAGACTATAATGACAACTGAGCCCAAATTTGTTCCTAATGAAGCTGTTGAAATTAGCCTTGATAATAACTTAAAATTTAAAACTCGTCTTGTTGATTGTGTTGGTTATCTTGTTGATAATGCAATTGGTTATTTAGAAGATGATATGCCTAGAATGGTTAAAACACCTTGGTCTGAGGATGAAATCCCTTTTGAACAAGCTGCCGAGATTGGTACAAAAAAAGTTATTGAAGAACATTCTACTATTGGTATTTTGGTAACTTCTGATGGAAGTATTACAGATATACCAAGAGAAGATTATATTAAAGCTGAAGAAAGAGTTGTATCTGAATTAAAAGCTTTAAATAAACCTTTTATAATCTTGCTAAACTCTGAAAACCCAAACTCTGATTACACACAAGAGCTTGCTCAAAAATTAACTGATAAATATAACACAAGTGTAATGCCTATAAACTGCGCATATCTATCAATAAATGATATAAACACAATGTTTTCAAAACTTTTATATGAATTTCCAACACAACAAATATCTATAAAACTACCTCGTTGGATTGACGGTTTAAGCTTTGATCATCCTATGAAATCACAGCTATTTAAAGAAATAAAAGAAGCTTTTGAAGATATTTATGTCTTAAAAGATATCTCTACTTGTGTAAAAAGAATTGAAAAAACAGAAATTATTTCTAGAACTTCTGTAAGCAATATTGAATTAGGCTCTGGTAATGTAAAGATTCAAATAGATGTTAATGAAGATTTATTCTATACTGTTTTATCAGAAATTACAGGTGTTACAGTAGAAAATGAAGGCGACTTATTTAGCATAATTTCTGAATTATCTGTAGCAAAGAAAAAATATGATAAAATAGCGTATGCAATGGAAGAAGTAAATGCAAAAGGATATGGAATTGTCTCTCCTACAATAGATGACTTAGTTCTTGATGAGCCAGAAATGGTAAAACAAGGCTCAAGATTTGGTGTAAAACTAAAAGCCACCGCCCCAAGTATACATCTGATAAAAACAAACGTAACAACAGAAATCTCTCCTATTGTCGGCTCTGAAAAGCAATCAGAAGAATTGGTAAATTACCTATTATCAGGATTTGAAAATGACCCAAAAGAAATTTGGAAATCAAACATTTTCGGAAAAAGTTTACACGAACTTGTTAACGAAGGCTTACAGACTAAACTATCTAAAATGCCAGAAGACGCTCAAATCAAGTTACAAGAAACTTTGGAACGTATTGTTAACGAAGGCTCAGGTGGATTGATTTGCATTATCCTTTAGGGATTGAGGGACGTTCCTTAAAATCCCTGTTAGAAGGGATTAGGGGACACTCCTTGAAATTAAAAAGTTGCCACTTGGCAACTTTTTAGTGATATTAAATATAAATTATAGTACAATTTTTTCGGCAAAAAAGTCTGGGACCGTTGCCGTGGGGCCGTTGTCTCGTTTTTTGCTTCTCTTTCAAATCAAATTATTATTCTTCCTTCAATCCTTCTTTTCTCCTCAACTGACCGCAAGCGGCATCAATATCAGAGCCAAGCTCTCTTCTAATAGTAGCAACAATACCATGATCATTCAAATAATCCCTAAACTTCATAATATTCTCATTAGAAGACTTAGAATAAGCACCATTCTCAATCTTATTAATAGGAATCAAATTAACATGGCAAAGCATACCTTTAAGCAATTTAACAAGCTCTTTTGCATCATCCAAATTATCATTACTATCTTTAGCCAATGCATATTCAAACGAAATTCTTCTATTAGTTTTAGCAATATAATCCTTGCATGCTTGCATCAATTCTTCGATTGGATATGCATTATTTACAGGCATCATACTACTTCTTTTTTCATTATTAGTTGCATGAAGTGAAATTGATAAAGTACATTGAATGTTTTCTTCTGCCAATCTATAAATTCCAGGTACAAGCCCGCTTGTTGAAACACTTATGTGTCTTGCTCCAATGTTTAATCCTTTTTGATTATTCACAATTCGTATTGATTTTACAACATTATCATAATTATCCATTGGCTCCCCAATGCCCATATAAACAATGTTTGATATTTTAACACCTGTGTCTTGTTCTACAGCTAAAAGTTGTTCTACTATTTCTCCTGCAGTTAAGCTTCTAACACAGTTTACACCTGTTGATGCACAGAATTTGCATCCCATTTTACATCCAATTTGAGTTGAAACGCAAATTGTGTAACCATGATGATAACTCATTAATACTGTTTCTATTGCATTTCCATCTAATACGTCAAATAAATATTTAATTGTTCCATCTTTAGATTCTTGTTTTCTTAAAATATTGTAATTACACATTGTGTAATTTTCTTTTAACTTTTCTCTTAATCCTAAAGAAAGATTTGTCATTTCATCAAATTCTTTAACTTTTTCTACATATATCCATTTGAAAATTTGCTCAGCCCTGAATGGTTTTTCTCCTATTTCTACTAATTCTTTTTTTAGGTCGTCTAAATTATAATCTTTAATATTTTTCATTATTATACAAATTCCTCCCATACTAGATTTGCAAAATCTAATCCTTTATTTGTTAATTTGATGTCATCTAAATCAACTACTATTAATTCTTCTTCAACTAATTTTTCAAGTTCTTTTCTAAATTTGAATATTGGATTTTCTCCAAATTTTTCTTTAAATTCAGAAACTTTTACTCCACCTAACATACGAAGTCCCAAAAGCATATATTCTTTTTTCATATCTTCTGTGTTTTGCTCTTCGTGTATTGTTTTTGTTTCTTTAAAATCCTTATTTAAGTAATCTTCTAAATCTTCTGTATTTGAATATCTAACACCGTTTATGTATGAATGTGCTGCAATTCCAAATCCAACATAATTTTTCTGTTTCCAGCAATTCACATTGTGTTTTGATTCTTTTTCTTCTTTTGCAAAATTTGATATTTCATAATGTTTGTATCCGTTTAGTTCTAAAAAGTTTTTTGTGTATTTATATTGATTCCTTTCTTCTTCTTCGCTTGGTAATTGCAATTCTCCGTTACTTATCTTCTTTTCTATTTGAGTTCCTTCTTCTACTATTAAAGAATAAACTGAAATATGATTTGGGCCTAACTTTGTTATTTTCTCTAGGCTATCTTTTAAATCCGAAATGCTTTGCCCAGGAAGTCCTAGCATCAAATCAACATTTATGTTTTTGAAGCCTACTTCTGTTGCCCAATTATATGTATTCAAAAATTGCTTGTAATTATGAATTCTACCTATTCTTTTTAATATATCATCATTTGTACTTTGTAACCCTATGCTAAGCCTATTAATTCCACAGTTTTTATACATCTGTAGATTATTTTTTGTTACAGTTCCTGGGTTAACTTCCATTGTAATTTCCGCTTCTTCTATATTTGAATTTTGATATATTTTATCTAATACCTTTTTTATCAATTCTGGTTTTATTGATGATGGTGTTCCCCCACCTATGTAAATTGTTGTTACTCTACTGTTTCTTAATATATCTTTATTTGATTCGATTTCTTGCATAAGTCTTTCTATGTACTCTTCTTGTTTTTTTAACATATTTGGATATGAAACAAAATCACAGTAATAACATTTTTTTATGCAAAAAGGTATATGGATATATATTCCAATTTCCACAATATTCATTCCTTTCTTACAATTCATTTGCAATTTGAATAATCTTTTTTAATCTATAATTTACACCTGATTTTCCAACAGGATTTTTTAACTTTTTACCTAATTCAACTAAAGAAATATCTGGATATTCTAATCTAAGCAAAGCAATTTCTTTCAAATTATCATCAAGCTTAGTAAACTCTTTAGTTTGTTGCAACTTTCTAATAGCATCAATTTGCTCAACAGATGCATTTAAAGTCTTGTTTAAATTTGCAGTCTGACAATTTACAATTCTATTTACTTTACCCCTCATTTCTCTTTGAACTCTTATATCTTCAAAGTCCAATACACCTTTATTAGCTCCCAGCAAAGCAATTAAATTTGAAATCTCCTCTCCATCTTTTACGTAGATTGAAAACTTCTTATCTAATTCCAATTTTTTAACATTTATATTCAAGCTACTTATCACTTCAGAAATAAAATCTAAATTTGTTTTATTTGAAAGATTTATTTCAAGATGATAATTATTATCAGGATTGTTAATTGAACCCGCTCCTAAAAAAGCCCCTCTTATAAACGCCCTTTTTATAAAGTCATTTTTAAAATCTATGTTTTTTACTTTTATTTCTTTATCTTCTATATTAACATCTTCTATACAATCTTTGGTTTTAAAAGTAATTACAAATGATTTCCCATCAAATTCTATCTTGTGGTCTATATTTAGATTCTTTAATATTTTAGAAAATCTGTTTATATTGTATTCACTTTCGGTTGCATATCTAATGTTGCTTTTTACAACTGTTGCGTTCTTAGAAATTAAATATCCAACTAATTCGAACTTAAGCTCTTCTTTTTTAGTCCAATTACTTATTTTACTTAGTTCCTCTTTTAAATCTGATGAAAAAGACATTTTTACCTCCTTACTTTAACCTTGTTACAATTATTCTATCATTATCATATAAATCTTTTTTTGAATATGTATTCTCAAATTTATCTTCATTTTCGATTAGTTCTATAACATCAATTTTTTGATCAAAGCCAATCTCCATGCATAAATATCCTTTAAATTTTAAATATTGATATGCATTTTTTACTATTTCTCTATAAAAATACAATCCATCTTCGCCACCATCTAAAGCTATATATGGCTCATTTTGCACTTTTGTTTCTAATGTTTCTATGACTTTTGTTCTGATATATGGCGGATTAGAAACTATAATATCAAACTTCTCTTCATTTAAATTTGTAAACATATCTGAGCTTACAAATGTAATTTGATTTTCAACTTGGTTGTTTATTGCGTTGCGTTTTGCAACTTTTAATGCATCATTGCTTATATCAACTGCTGTAACTTCACAATTTGGAAGATATTTTGCAACTGAAACCGCAATTGCTCCACTTCCTGTGCATAAGTCTAATATCTTTTTGGCATTTGTTTGTTTTGAAATTTTAATAACTTCCTCAACAAGTATTTCTGTGTCTTGCCTTGGAATTAGTACATTCTCATTTATAAAGAAATTTAATTTCATAAATTCTTTTTGATGTGTTATATGCTCTAATGGAATTCCTTTTCTTAATTTTTTTATAGCATTAAAGTATTTTTCTTCGTCTGCTTTGTTTAACTCTTCCATATCGTTTACAATTATGTATTGTCTTGGTTTGTTTAGTATAAATTGCATTAATAATCTTGATTGCATTTTGGGGGATTCTATATTTTCGTTTTTTAGCTCTATCATCCCTCTTTTTATTGCTTCCATTATTTTCATATAATCACCTTCTTACATATAATATTTTAGCATTTTTTACTTATATTTGCAATTCTTTTGAACTTCTTTTTTGGTGGTCATGCACTTTTAAAAATTCACCACATATAATTTTATATAGAGAGTTTGGAGGTGCATTTATGTTAGAAGCACTTTGTAGTTTTGGCCTGGTCGGATTTTTTCAATTCTTAAAAACTGCAGTCTTTGCAGTCCGGATATATTTATGGAACTAATTTGTTTCCAGAGCCTTTAACTGGTGAAGAAGAAAAAATGTATTTACAACAAATGAAAAACGGTGATTCTGAAGCAAGAAACGTTTTGATAGAGAGAAATTTACGATTGGTTGCCCATGTGGTAAAAAAATATTCTAATACAAAATTTGATCAAGATGATTTAATTTCTATTGGTACAATTGGTTTGATTAAAGGAATAAATACTTTTAATGTTAATAAAGGCTCAAAGCTTAGTACTTATGTATCTCGTTGTATTGATAATGAAATTTTGATGTATCTTCGTTCTACTAAAAAATTGAATGCTGAAGTGTATTTGAATGAGCCTATTGGCAAAGATAAAGATGATAATGTTGTTAATTTGCAAGAAGTTTTTGAAAATGATGAGAGAAATATTGAAGATGAAGTTGATTTAAAAATGAAAATAAAAAAGCTTTATCATAAGATTGGAGAAATTTTAAAAGATAGAGAGAAAACTATTATTGAACTTAGATTTGGTTTGGGCGGTATAAAACCAAAAACTCAACATGAAATAGCTGAGATGATGGGTATTTCTAGAAGTTATGTTTCTAGAATTGAGAGTAAGGCTATTTCTAAGTTGAGTAAAGAATTTAAAGATTAATTTATTATCAACATAATTTTGTTTATTTTATCATATCTTTAATATTTTTTCAAATTTCAAAAAATTAAATAAAGTGAGA
>CAZHCX010000042.1:0-1823 GCA_964531445.1 uncultured Clostridium sp.
AATCCACCCGCTTCTCTTACCAAATTACTTGCTTTTTCAAAACTTGGGACAATATCATCTGTATTAACAAAGAACAATGTACTTGGATTAGACATATATTTTCTATAAAATATATTGCTGTTTTCCCAGCTTTCGTTATCAATTAATTTTTTATTAGATTCATTTTTTGTTATAATTGTATGTAAATATTTTGAAGCATACATTTCTGGATCATAGTTTTCAACAAAATTGTCTCCAACTTCTATACCATTATCCAGGCAAATTTGATATAATCTTTCAACTTCTATTTTGTTTCTTTCTTGATTACTGATATATAATTTGTGAAGATTTTTTATCATATAGTCTGTATCTACCCCATATCCTAAAATTTCGATTGGAATACCTAATACTTTTGTATTCATTTCAATTCCTCTTATTATCTTTCCTTTAAATAAGTTTCTGATTTCTGGATTTTCAAGTTCTTTGTATGCGTTACATGTGTTGTGGTCTGTAATCGCTATACAATTTAATTCTTTTTCTTGTGCTATTTTTAATATTTCTGTTACTGTTTTTGTTCCATCTGAGTGAACAGTGTGCATGTGTAAATCAATCATTTTATTTTCCTCCTATATATTTATATGTTTTTCTTGATAAGATTATATAACAAAAAAAGTATTTGTCAAATAAATTAGCTTCAATTTATATAAAAATTATGCACAATGGCAAATTTATAAATTGAGCTATTTACTATCCATAATACTTTTAAAAACACCTTCATCAATTAAAGTAGCAAAAACATTTTTAATAATAATCAAAGCAATTGGTCCAAGTAGCATTCCAGGCACGCCTATAAATTTAAAACCAGTATACATAGCAATCAATGTAAAAATAGGATGTGTTCCAATATGTTTACTTACAAGCTTTGGCTCAAGAATTTGTCTACTAATAGACATTATTATAAACAATATTACTATTGCAATCCCTAGTTTTAAATCTCCATTTAAACCTGAAATTATTGCCCATGGTACCATAACCGTTCCTGAACCTAAAATTGGAAGAGCATCAACAAATCCAATAAACAAAGCCATCAGAAGCGGAAATTCTATATTAAACTTTGCTAACTTCAAAATATATAATCCAATTAAAGATATTATAAAAGAAACCAATACCAATATTGCCTCAGCTTTAAGATATCCTCCTAATGTTTTGCTTAAATCTCTTATATGATTTCCAACTTTTGATACCCATTTTTTTGGAAAATGATGTTCAATTTGATCTAATATATATACTTTGTCTACACATATTAAATATAGTGCCATAATTGTTACAACAATATAAATTACTATTACTGGCATTGATGTTATCATATTTATTAAACCTGTTAAAAAATTTTTTATCCAATTTGATGCTGTGTTTAATATTCCACCAGTTGAATTTTGCATTATTGTATTTATTTCATTTGGAAGATGCAATTTTTCAAAATCAAATCTGCTTGAAAAATTTTGAAATAATCCATATATTTTTTCAACATATATATTTAGATTTTTTAATAGATTTGATGCTTCAGAAACAAGCGAAACTATTCCCCATGTTAGGCTTCCTATTATTATTGCTGACACTACAACAAAAATTATTATTGAGCTTATTTTTCTTGTTAATTTTAGTTTTCTCATTAAAAATCTAATTAGCGGTTCTATTAGTAAAGATATTATAAATGCAATTAAAAATGGCATGTAAAATATTGATAGTTTTATCGCTACCATTAGACCTATTAATATTAAAATTACATATAATAATCTTCTAAATACTCTTGTCCAATATGACATATCAATAATCATATAAGT
>CAZHCX010000042.1:1923-9856 GCA_964531445.1 uncultured Clostridium sp.
ATTGGTGGTCTATTATTTGGTGGAAATGGTGGTGGCATTGGTGGCCTATTGTTTGGTGGAAATGGCGGTCTGTTTGGTCTATTAGGCCTGTTAGGTCTATTATGTCTATCTAATAATTCTCTTATTAATAAAATTTTAATAACATCCATAAGTCTATTATCTCTTTGTCTTGTCTCTCTCTTTTCAGTCGTGTTTTCTTTTATTCTTGTATCTGGTTTTCTAGTTGTCGAACGCATCATATTGGTTGTTTTAATCTCATTTTTTAAATTAATATTAATTTCAATTTCGCTTTTTTCTTGAAATTCGTTGTAAATATCTTCACATACGTTTTCTATAAATTCTTTTGTTATATCACTTTTGCTTATATTATCACATTTTTTTCTTATTAACGGATAAATATTTTTGTAAATTTCAGGATAATAATCTTCCAAATCTAAATCAGATACATCCTCATATAAATCATCAAATTGACTTGCATTTAACATATTAGTGTTTTGATAGTTCATATTATAGTTTGAATAAATATTCTGATTCATAGGTGGATATCCTAAAATACTTCTTATGTACTCTTCATACGATATATTTTGCATAAAATAAACCTCCCTCATTTCTAATATAATATGAGAAAGGTTCTTTGTTTGTTATATATTATTTACAATATTTTTGAATTTATTGCCTCTATCAGCAAAGTTCTTAAACATATCAAAACTTGCACTTGCAGGTGAGAATAGAACAACATCACCTTTTCTTGCAAATTTTTTAGCAAGTTCAACTGTTTGTTCTAACGAATCACACATATATATGTTTACTTTTTTGTTTGATTTTTCTTCTTCATTTTTAACAGTATCATATATTTTTTCTGCAGTTTGACCAATTAAAATAAGTGTTGTTACTTTATCTAATATTGGCTTTGCAATTGGTTCATAATCTAAGTTTTTATCATATCCACCTGCTATTAAAACAATATTTTCATCAAATGCATTTATTCCAGAAATTGTTCTTGTAGGAGATGAACTTGCAGAGTCATTATACCATTTAACCCCATCAATCTCTCTTATAAACTCAATTCTATGTTCAACAGGTTTAAATTCTTTTATAGCTTCAACTGCTACATCTTGATCAACTAATGTTTTTGTTGCAGCAAGAGCAGTTGCAATATTTTGAAAGTTATGCTGTCCTCTTAAAATAACTTCTTTTGTATCTAAAACGTGTTTTCTAACTTTATCTTCACACTCTTTAACAATGTTATCATCAATAATAAATCCATTATCTAATTTTGTTTTACCACTAAAGAAAATAACTTTTCCTTTTGCTTCAACCTCACAATTTCTTGTAATTTCATTATCATAGTTTAATATAAGTATTCCATTTTCATTTTGATGTTTAAAAATATTCTTTTTAGCATCAATATATTCCTGATAATCTTTGTGAATATTTAAATGATTTGGTGTTATATTAGTAATAACTGCAATGTCTGGACTTACTTTCATATTCATTAGTTGGAAACTACTTAATTCTAAAACAACAATATCATCTGGAGTAATTTCAGGTAATTTTGTAAATAGTGGAGTTCCAATATTTCCACCTAAATAAGTTTTATAACCTGCTTTTTTTAAAATAGCACTTATCATACTTGTAGTTGTAGTTTTTCCATCACTACCTGTAACACCAACAATTTTACAAGGGCACATTTCCATTAGCATCTCAATCTCTGTTGTAACAATAGCACCTCTTTTAGCTTCATCTTCAAGTTCAGGTCTTGTAGGCAAGCAACTTGGTGATCTAAATATAATGTTAAAACCATTTAAATTTTTTAAACAATTTTTTCCAAATTCAATTTTGTATCCATATAAATTTATTTTATTCATTATATCTTGTGAAATTTGGGTACTTTCTCTTTCGTCAAATACAGTAACTTGTGCTTTCACTTCATTTAAGTAATCTAATAATGGTAGGTTACTTACTCCTAATCCTATTACCGCTACTTTTCTAAATCTTATATATTCGTTAAATTCTTTTAATTTTTCATTTTCGTAAATCATCTTAAAATCTCCTTATAAGTTTTAACTGTCCATTTCAGAAACGTCCCCAAATGGACAAAATCATTATATCTCTTTTTTTTGAAAAAAACAATTTTTTTCTGAATATTTTTATTGTTTTATGTGCATATTAATATTAGAATTTCGAATGGAGGTGCTTTCTTATGTCAAACGAAAACAGAAATAAAAACAACAACCAAAACAAAAACAACAACAATAACAACAACCAAAACAGAAACAATGAAAAACAAAACAACAACAACTGCAGATAGTTAGCTGATAGTTAGTTAATTGAATTTTGTTATTAAAATTATGTAATAGATTTTTTATTTTTCTATTGCATAAAAGGATTTTGAAGCTTATTTACTTATATTGTTTGTAAGTTTCAAAATCCTTATTCATTTTATTATATTACATTTTATGCTCAATATTATAATATGTTGTATGTAACAATTTTTCTGCTCTATAACTTCCTGGTTTTTCCAAAAATTCTTCATAAACCTTTTTCACTACAGGATTTTGATGTGATTTTCTTATTGTTGATTTTTCGTCTATTGAATATATTGAGTCTGCTCTTAATTTTCTTACATCATTTTCTGCTCTTGTCTTAGAGTTTTTGATAGGTTGACCTCCACCCATTATGCATCCACCTGGGCATGCCATTATTTCTACAAATTGATAATCTGCTTTTCCTGCTTTTATTTCTTCCATTATTTTTTGTGCATTTGATAAGCCACTTGCTGCAACAACTTTTATATCTTTTCCTGCAATATTTAGAGAAGCAGTTTTTATTCCTTTTTTTCCTCTTACAGCCTCAAAATTGATTCTATCTAAATCTTCACCAGTTAAAATATCTTGTGCTGTTCTTAGTGCAGCTTCCATAACTCCACCTGTTGTTCCAAATATACTTCCAGCTCCTGTTGATACGCCTAATGGATTGTCAAATTCTGTGTCTTCTAAGTCTGAGAATCTTATATTAGCGTGTTTTATCATTCTAGCCAACTCTCTTGTTGTTATTACACAATCAACATCAAATAATCCTTTATTTGATAATTCTTTTCTTTGTCTTTCATATTTTTTTGCAATACATGGCATTACAGAAACAACAAATATTTTTTCTGGGTCTATATTTTCTTTTTTAGCATAATACGTTTTTATTAAACTTCCAACCATTTCATGAGGTGATTTACAGCTTGATAAGTGTGGTACTAGCTCTGGATAATTTATTTCTATGTATCTTACCCAAGATGGACAGCAAGATGTTATCATTGGTATTGTTTCGTTTTCTTTAAATCTTTCTACAAATTCGCTTGCTTCTTCCATAATTGTAAAATCCGCACCTGTATTTGTATCAAATACTTTATCAAAGCCTAATCTTCTAAGTGATGTAACCATTTTTCCTGTTACATTTGTTCCAATAGGCATATCAAATTCCTCACCTAATGCAACTCTAACCGCTGGTGCTGTTTGAACAACAACATGAACATCTGGGTCTTTTAACTTCATCCAAACTTCATCAATGTTTTCTTTTTCTCTTAAAGCACTTGTTGGGCAAGCTTCTATACATTGACCACAATATACGCAATTAGTGTCTTTTAAGCTTTTATTATATGATGTTGAGATACACGATTCAAAGCCTCTGTTACCACAATCTATTGCTCCTATTTTTTGAATGTTTTTGCATACCGCAACACACCTTCTACATAAAATACATTTATTCGGATCTCTTACTATTGATGGTGATAGGTTATCTATTTTTTGTTCTTTTCTTTCTCCTTGATAATCAATTTTTTGAATTCCAAATTTTGCTGCTAGCTCTTGTAATTCACAATTTCCCATTCTAGTACATGTTAAACAATCTTTATCATGATTTGATATTATCAAGTCTAGCATTACATGTCTTGCCTCTATTATCTCTGGAGTATGTGTTGTTATAACCATACCTTCTTCAACTTTTTGAATGCATGATGTAGCAAAGCCTCTTCTCCCTTCAACTTTGACAAGACACATCCTACAATCGCCAATTTCGTTTATGTCTTTCAAAAAGCAAAGGGTTGGTATATCAATTCCTGCAATTTTTGCAGCTTCTAATATTGTTATTCCTTTTGGCACTTCTATATTTTGATTATCAATTGTTATATTAACTAATTCTTTTTCCATAAATTTCTCCTTAAATTATTTAATTGCTTTAAAAGGACATTTTGTTAAACATGTACCACATTTGATACATTTATCTTGATTAATCTTTCTAACTTCTCTTCCTTCTCCTTCAATTGCATTAACTGGACAATTTCTTTGGCAAATTCCGCATCCCTTACACAAATCAGCTTTAATTTCTATTTTCATTAGTTTTTTACATTCATTTGCTCTACATTGTTTATATGTAACGTGTTCTTTGTATTCTTCTTTAAAGTATTTTAATGTACTCAATACTGGATTTGGTGCACTTTGACCCAATCCACAAATACTTGTTTCTTTTACATTTAAAGCTAATTTTTCTAGCTTATATATATCAATTTCTTCCGCTTCTCCATCACATATCTTGCTTAGCAGCTCATACATTCTTTTAGTTCCAATTCTACAAGGAGTACATTTACCGCAACTTTCTGATACAGTAAAATCTAAATAAAATTTAGCAATACTTACCATACACTTTGTATCATCCATTACAATAAGTCCACCTGAACCCATCATTGAACCAATAGCTTTTAATGATTCATAATCAATTGGAGTGTCCAAATGTTCTTTAGGAATACACCCACCTGATGGTCCACCAGTTTGTGCTGCTTTGAATTCTCTGTTGTTTGGTATACCACCACCAATATCATATACAATTTCTCTTAGGGTTGTTCCCATAGGTACTTCAACTAACCCAGTGTTGTTTACATTTCCACCTAAAGCAAACACCTTAGTTCCTTTTGAATTTTCAGTCCCAATACTGCTATACCAATCTGCACCATTTAATATAATTTTTGTTATGTTGGCATACGTTTCAACGTTGTTTATAAGTGTAGGTTTTTTCCATAAACCTGCTTCTGCTGGATATGGAGGCTTAACTCTTGGATGACCTCTTCTACCTTCTATTGATTCTAGTAATGCTGTTTCTTCTCCACATACAAACGCACCGGCGCCTAATCTTATTTCTACATCAAAATCAAAGTTTGAGTTAAATATATTTTTTCCTAAAATTCCATATTCTCTTGCTTGATTAATCGCTGTTTGAAATCTTTTTACTGCTATTGGATATTCAGCTCTAACATATATATATCCTTTGCTTGCACCAATCGCATAACCAGCTATAATCATAGCTTCTAATACACAATGTGGATCACCCTCTAAAATGCTTCTATCCATAAATGCACCTGGGTCACCTTCATCTGCATTACATACTACGTATTTTTGTTCACTCTCCTGTTTTTGAGTTAATTCCCATTTTTGACCCGTTGGGAATCCAGCTCCACCACGTCCCCTCAAGCCTGATTTTTTAATTGTTTCTATTACTTCACTTGGTGTCATTAACTTTAGAACTTTTTCTAATGCTAAATATCCATCAAATGCTATATATTCATCTATATCTTCTGGATTTATTACACCACAGTTTTTAAGTGCAATTCTTTTTTGCTTTTTGTAAAAATTTAGTTCATCTAAACTGTTTACAATACTTCCATCTATATCTTTGCATAGTAATCTTTCAACTTTATTGCCTTCTATAATGTGTGTTTGTATTATTTCTTCACAGTCTTCTGGCTTTACCATTGCATAAAATGTATCTTCTGGTCTTATTATTACTATCGGCCCTTTTGCGCATAACCCAAAGCATCCTGTTTGTATTACTCTTACGTTTTTTATTTCTTTTTCTTTGATGATTTTTTTGAAGTTTTCTAGTATGTCTACTGAGTGTGATGATGTGCATCCTGTTCCATGACATACTAATATGTGTTTTTCTCTTGTGTCTGCTTTTGTGTTTGTTCTTAGGTCTAGTTCTTTTCTTTTTTGTTCTCTTATTTTGTTTATTTCTTCTATATTTTTCATATTTTTGGTTACATACTTTTTTGCTTTAAGTATGTTCTCCTTTCTTTGTTTTTGAAAGTAGTTTTCTTTATTATATAATATTATGTTTTAAATGTCTGTTACATTAATATTTCATTAGTGTTACATTTGTAATATATTGTTAATTGGGACGACCTTTTTAACAATATATTAAATTCATAAAATGCTATTTGAATTAATACCTTTGTATAAGGGGTAGTGTTTTGAGAGAGAAAAGCAAATTATTTTTTATTAATGGAACAATTCTTACAATTACGGCTTTGTTGATGCAATGTGCATCTCTTATTTTTGGGATATACATATCAAATAAAATTGGTTCAGAAGCGGTTGGTGTGTTCAGTCTAGTTATGACTGTCTATGTATTTTTTATAACAATATCTACTTCTGGTTTGAACATTGCTGTAACAGTTCTTGTATCAGAGAAAATGGCACTAAAAAAAGAAAGAATCGCAATTAAGGCTATTAGAAGTTGCATCTTGTTTAGCTTGATTGTTGGTATTTTAGCAGGCTTATTAGTTATATCCTGTTCTGATTTTATTATACAAAAATGTTTGCATAATATGGTTACTTCAAAGTTATTGATTTATATTGCTATTGGTTTGCCTTTTATTTCTATGTCCTCTTGCATACAAAGTTACTTTTCCTCTGTAAGAAAAGCGTATAAAAACGCTATAACTCAAGTGTTCGAATTTATTGTAAAATTCATTGCTACGGTTATCTTACTTAGACTAAATATTAATAATGGTGTTGAGGCAATTTGTATTTCTTTGATTTTGGCTGATGTAATTTCGGAAATTTGTTCTTTTACTTTGATTTTTATTTTTTATATTTTTGATGTTAAAATTAAAAGATTAAACAATGTACGTTCTTTTGGACAGAGATTTAATATTGTAAAAATAGCTTTTCCAGTTGCTATTACATCATATATACGTTCTGGATTATCTACTATAAAACAGTTGATAATTCCATCTCAACTTGAAAAGTTCGGGTCTTCTTATAAAACTGCATTGTCTCAGTACGGAACTATTAATGGGATGGTTATGCCTGTTATAAATTTTCCTACTGTTTTTATATACTCATATAGTGCTCTTTTAATACCAGAATTTTCTACTTATGTTGCTCAAAAGAATTATAAGGCTATAAATTATGTTAGTGGTAAAATTTTTAAGTATACTTGCGCTTTTTCTTTTTGTATTTCTAGTATTTTTTTGTGTTTTTCTAATGATTTGGGTTTACTTATTTATAATGATTTGGAGATTGGATATTATTTTAAGATTTTTTCTCCATTGATTTTTTTGATGTATATTGATCATATTATTGATTCTGTTTTGAAGGGCTTGAATAAACAGTTTAGTGTTATGTGTTGTAATATTATTGATTTGGTTATTACTACTTGTTTTATTTATTTTGTTTTGCCTTTAAGTGGTGTTAAGGGGTATATTTTGTCGATTTTGCTTAGCGAACTTTTGAATTTTAGTATTAGTCTTTTTCAGATGATTAAGTATACTGGGATGAAAATTAATTTTATGGATTGGTTTGTTGTTCCTTTGTTTTGTAGCATAATTTCTTTTGTTTTTTTGCAATTGTTTTCTTTTGGTTTTGCTAGTTTTGGGTTTAATGTTGTGGCTAATATTGCCTTGTTTGCTTTTGTGTATTTTTGTTGTTTTAAGGTTTGGGGATTTGTAAACAGTATAATAAAAGAACCTGTAATTTAATACCGGTTCTTTCAATTTTTTATTTCAACCACTCTGGATTAGCCAAATACCAATCTATAGTCTTAACAATACCGTCTTCAAACTTAGTCTTAGGATACCAACCTAATTCATTTTTAATCTTAGTTGGAT
>CAZHCX010000043.1:0-3234 GCA_964531445.1 uncultured Clostridium sp.
ATGTATAATTTTGATTTTTTTCAATTCCTCTATACATAGCATATCTATATCCGTGATTATTTTTACTATCAGCAAAACTTCTTTCAACTTTTTCTTTTCTTTGTTTATATAATTCTCTTTCTCTTTCTGATAGTCGTCTTTCTCTCATTTCTTCATTTAATTCTTCAAATATATGTCTTGTTATTGTTCTATATTCTTTTTTGTTACAACATCCTTGTTTTTCTGGACATTTACTGCAATTTTCTTTGCTACTATAATATTTATAACCATTTCTATCTATTCTTCCTGTATATTCTAATATTACTCCTGTTTCTGGACATATATAACAATCACTTTCTTTTATATATTTAAATCTGTTCTTTTTTACTGTTGTTTCTGCTTTTGCATACCTTCTATATGCTATTACTCCAAATATTTCATTATCGTGTAAGTATTTTTTTATATCTAATGTATCATATCCTGAATCTATTCCAACTTCTTTTATTTTAAATCCAAATTTATTTTTTATATATTCTAATCTATCAATATATGGTCCTGAATCATGCACATTTCCTTTTGCTACATAACAATCTACAATTATATTACATTTCGAATCTACTGTTCTGTGGTCTAAATACATAAATCCTTTTTCTTTATTATCTTTATGATAATAACCACTTTCATTATCTGTATCACTTACTTTTATTTGTTTTTCTTCAATTTCATCTTCATATACAAATTCTTTTTTCCTTGTTCTTTTCTTTCTTGATTTATTTCTTCTTCAAGCCATTGACGTCTTTTCTTAACTTCTTTTACTATTTCGCTGTGATATTTATTTTTATTTGCATTTGCTTTTTTATGTGTTGAATCGGTAAAAAATGTTTCTCCTTTTACTAATCCGTGTTGTATTGCTTGTTCTACTATTTCTACGAATATTTCTTCAAATATATTTGTTCCTGCAAATCTTCTTATATAATTTTGGCTGAATGTTGAATAATGGGGTGTATCTTGTCCTAATGGTATTCCCAAAAACCATCTATATTCTAAATCAACTTTTATCTTTTCACATGTTTTTCTCATTGATTTTAATCCATCTAATGCTTGAATAAAAACTAATTTAAATAACACTACTGGATCAACGCTTTTTCTTCCATTATTTGAACAATATAAATCTTGTACTTTATCATAAATAAAAGTGAAATCTATGTATTTATCAATCTTTCTATAAAGACTTTCTTCTGGAACTAATTGGTCCAATGTATACAATATAATTTCACTTTGAATATTTTCTATTTTATTTAACATATTTCATTTCTTCTTTGAATTTCTAACCGTGTTTATTATATCATAAAACAAGAGAAAATGCTCGTTTTCCGAAGAAAAAAAGCATTTTTTATCTTACTTTTTTTGGTTAAAAATTCAAATAAGACTTTATTATTTTACATCAAAATTAAAAAAAAGAAAAGACCATTGACAAAATATTTTTATATACTTTGTCAACAGTCTGAAAAGTCAAATTAAAAATTAATTTGGTTTTTTATTTTACATTTATATTACATTATCCATATTTGTTGACTATAAAAAATCATAATGATATAATAAATCCAAAAATAATACAAAAAATGACAGAAAAAAATACGAAAGAACCAGGAGGAAAAAATGAAAAAAAATATAATAATAATATCATTAATGATACTTACAATAATATTATACAGTTTATTTGGAATAATCCTTCAAAACACTTCATTTGCAGTAAATCAAACAAAGAGTGAAGATATAAATTCAATAAATGAAATAAAATATCCAGGAATAAAACAACAAATACAACAATTACAAAGCAAATATCCAAATTGGAAATTTAAAATTTTGTATACAGGTTTAGACTGGAATGATGTAATAAACAACGAATATACAGGACACGGAAAATCTCCCAAAAACTTAATATACAAATCTGCAAGTTATCAAGGAGAATGGATTTGTGCAATTTGTGGAGAGTCAGGATATGATAATGGAAACTGGAAATGTGCATCAGATAAAGCAATAAAATATATGATGGATGTACGAAATTCTATAAATGAATCAGATATTTTTCAATTTGAAGAGTTAACAAGCACTGATTATAACATAGAAACAATTAGAACAATGACAAGAGGAACATTTTTAGAAGGTCATGAACAGGGAATAATAAATGCTTCTAAAAATAACAATATAAATGCATATTACATAGTTGCAAGGCTGATACAAGAACAAGGATCACAAGGCTCAGTACTTGCAAAAGGAACAGGATATAATGGAGTTGGAGTTGGCTTTTACAATGCTTTTAATATTGCAGCATCAGGGAATTCAACAGCAGAAATTTTAACAAATGCCTTATTGTATGCTCAAAAACAAGGATGGTCAAGCTTAGATGCATCAATTGATGGAGGAATTAAATTTCTTGCAAAACAATACATAAAAAAAGGTCAAAATACATTGTATTTACAAAAATTTGATGTAGAAGCAACAAATGGATTATATTCAAATCAATATATGCAAAACATTATGGCAGCACAAAGTGAGGGCTCAAAATTAAGAAGTGAATATGTTAAATTAAATACATTTTCATCTGCTCATACATTTATAATTCCAGTATACGAAAATATGCCGTCTGAAATTAGTAAAAGACCTAACGAAAGTGTTACTAATAAAATTGAAAAAGATTTAGTAAAAGTAAATGTTGACAATACTTTAAGAATAAGAAATAATCCAAATGGTTCAACAACGGTTGGATGGCTATATAAAAATGAAATTGTAACTAGAGTTGAAAAAGCAACATCAAAAGTTGCAGGAACTTATTGGGATAAAATTCAAAAGGATAATGGAACTACAGGATATGTAGCAAGAGAAACTTATGAAAATGAAGGTAAATATAAACTTTATTTGGTTCCAATAAATAATTCTGATAGTAATACAGAAAATAATAATGTTCAAAACAATAGTGTATCAAATAATAGTAACCAAAGCAGTAATCAAAATAGTGAAAAAAATAATTTAAAAGATACTGCTAGAGTGAAAATAGATCAAACAAATAAGATTGTTACAGTAACACCTGATTCAATTGCAAAAGATATATTGGATGCAAATGGCGGATCAATTAAAATAACAAAGGCTGATGGGAATTTTCTTCCAAATGGAGAAAATGAATTAATGGCAACAGGTTTTGTTATTGATGATAAATATACAGTTGTAAAAAAAGGTGATTGTAATGGAGATGGA
>CAZHCX010000043.1:3334-9328 GCA_964531445.1 uncultured Clostridium sp.
GAAACAACACCAGTAACATCTGTACAAAATCCAAATTCTGAAAATAGAAACCAGCCTGCAAAGACAACAGAAGAAAAATCAAATAACGCAAACCTAACTAACATAGAAACATCACCAGTTGATTTTTCAGGATTTAGAAAAAACAAAACATCAGGATATTCAGTAGAAGTTGAAAATGATGCGGATAGAATTACAATAAATACTACAAAAGAAAATGCAAACACAAGCATATCACTTTTAAATACTACAAATGGAGATACAGGAAAATCTTGGGTGTATTTAAAAGAAGGTGAAAATGTTATAAATGTTACAGCAACAGCTGAAGATGGAAAAACAACAAAAACATATACTATAAATGTTACAAGAAAAGCAAAAAATGATACAGCAGAAAAAACAGAAAAACAAGAGGAAGAACAAGAAGAACCACAACAAGAGGAACCAGAAAAAAATACAATAGGACTCGCAAAACTAGAAATAGAAAATTTAGAACTTGATCCAGAATTTAATTCAGATGTGTATGAATACAAATCTACATTAAAAGAAAATCTTGATAAATTAGATATTATAGCAATTCCTGCAAAAGAGGATGCAAACATTGAAATTACAGGAAATGAAAACTTACAAGAAGGAGAAAATATAATAACAGTTATTGTAAAAGGTGTTGATGAAGCAGAAACTGTAGCATATCAAATAACAGTAAATAAAGAACCTGAAACTCAAGTTGCAAAAGTTGAAGAACCACAAAACAATAATGATAAAATTAAAAAATATGCAATTTTAGCTGGAGCCGTTGGAGTTTTAATAATAATTGCAATTGCAGTAGTAGTTAAAAATAAGAATAATATAAATGATTATGATAATGAAGAATATGAAGAGTTAAATTCAGATTATGAAAATGATAATTTTAATGTTTACGAAAACAATTTTGAAGATAGTAAACAAAATGAAAATATAGAAAACAATGTTGAAAATGATGAAGAAAATTATTACGAAGAAGTGCCAAAAAAGAAAAAACGTTCAAAAGGAAAACGTTTTAAATAAAATAATAAAAATGTCAAATTTATTTTAAAAAATACAAAAATATGTTTGACATTTTTTTGTTTGTATGATAATATATAAAAAAACGAAAAATGGAGTGATTAATATGCCAAAAAAGAGACCAGAATTAAATAGCAGAGAGAAATCAATTTTAAAATATATCGAAAAACAAATAATGAATGTAGGTTACCCACCATCAGTAAGAGAAATTGGAAAAGCAGTAGGGTTAAGTTCAACAGCAACAGTACATGGATATTTAGCAAGATTAGAAGATAAAGGTTATATCAAAAAACAAGATAAAAAAGGAAGAACATTAAGACTTTTAAAAGGAACAGATGGAGAAGAAAAGAAAAAATCTTCAAAAGATTTTTATACACAAAAAGAATTAGTTGAAGTTCCTGTAGTAGGAAAAATAACAGCAGGAATGCCAATATTGGCTGTTGAAAATGTAACAGATACATTCCCAATTCCAATCGATTTTGTTGGAAATTCAGATTGTTTCATGCTTACTGTTAGAGGAGAAAGTATGATAGAAGCAGGAATATTAGACGGAGATTATATACTTGTTAAAAAACAAAGTAACGCAAATAATGGAGAGATAGTAGTTGCATTAATTGAAGATGAAGCAACAGTAAAAACATTCTATAAAGAAACAGACCATATAAGATTACAACCAGAAAATAGCACAATGGATCCAATTATAGTTCCAACATGTGAAATTTTAGGTAAAGTATGTGGTGTATTTAGAAAAATGTAATTTAATATAATCAATTATACATGAGAAAATTCACAAAGAATTCACATTCAAGTGTTGACAAAAAACACTGTGTCACATAAAATATATGGCACAGTGTCGTTTTATGTATATAATAAAACATAATATGATTAAAAATAATTTTTAAGATAAAAATATAAAAGAAGGGAAGTTACATATGTTAAAACTATTAAAAAATCTAAAAGAATCATGGTTATCTGTCATATTCATAATTCTGCTTCTAATAGTTGATGCGGCTGGGGATTTAGCTCTACCAGATTATACATCAAAAATAGTAAATATAGGTATTCAAAATGGTGGAATAGAAAATGTGGCACCAGATATGATAAGAAAAAACACAATGGATAACTTATTAATTTTTACTGAAGATGATGATGAAATTTTAAAAGAATATACTGAAATTTCAAAAGATTCATTAGAAGAAAAAGAATATGAAAAATTAGTAAAAAAATATCCAGCACTAGAAAATGAAACATTATACAAAATTAACAAAATATCAAGTGATGAAAAAAATAATCTTAATAATTTGATGGTAAAACCATTAATGATAGTAAGTTATTTAAATCAAGAAGAAATGGCAAATCAAATGAAATCACAAATGATTTCTCAAATACCAGAAAATGTTCCAGAACAGCAAAAACAAGCAATGCAAAACATGGAATTAATAGGCATTATAAAAACAATGCCTGAAGAGCAAAGAAATGCAATGCTTTCAAATGTAGAAGAACAATTAAATAAAATGCAAGATAGCATTTTACAGCAAGCTGCAATACAAGCAGTAAAAGCAGAATATAAGGAAATGGGTGTAAACACAGATAGTTTACAAAACACATATATAATTCTAGCTGGGTTAAGGATGTTAGGAATTGCATTTGTTATAATGACTGCTTCAATACTTATAATGTTATTATCAGCAAGAGTAGGTGCAAAACTTGCAAAAACATTAAGAGAAAAGGTATTCAAAAAGGTATTAAAATTTTCAAACAAAGAATTTACAGAATATAGTACAGCATCATTGATAACACGTTCAACAAATGATATACAACAAATCCAAGGATTAATTGGAATGCTGTTTAGAACAGTTATATATGCTCCGATTATTGGTGTTGGAGGATTTATAAGAGTTTTAAATCAAAGTGATAATTCAATGGCATGGATTATAGGTCTTGCAATAGTAACAATTTTAGTTGTTGTTGGAATTTTATTTGTAGTTGCAATGCCAAGATTTAAAAAATTACAAACTTTAATAGACAGAGTAAACTTAGTTGAAAGAGAAATATTAACTGGTTTGCCAGTAATTAGAGCATTTAATACAGAAAGTAGAGAAGAGGAAAGATTTGATATTGCAAATAAAGATTTAACAAAAGTAAATTTATTTGTAAATAAAACAATGAGCTTTATGATGCCACTATTAATGTTAATAATGAATAGTATTACATTATTAATTGTTTGGGTTGGGGCACACGGTGTAAATGACGGTGTGACTCAAGTTGGAAATATGATGGCATTTATTCAATATACAATGCAAATTGTAATGAGCTTTTTGATGATATCAATACTTTCAATAATTCTTCCAAGAGCATCAGTTTCAGCAAATCGTATTAACGAAATAATAGAAGCAGATGAAACAATTAAAGAAAGTGAAAAAACAAAACAATTAGATAAAAATAAAAAAGGATTAGTTGAATTTAAAAATGTTGGATTTAAATATCCAGATGGAGATGAAGCTGTTTTAAGTGATATTACATTTACTGCAAAACCTGGAGAAACAACAGCTATTATTGGAAGCACAGGAAGTGGAAAATCAACAGTTGTAAATTTAATACCTAGATTTTATGATATTACTTCAGGTGAATTATTGATTGATGGAGTAAATATAAAAGATATAGAATTTAAAGATTTAAGAAAAGCAATAGGATTTGTACCTCAGAAAGGATTATTATTTTCAGGTACAATAGAATCAAATATTAAATATGGTAATCCAGAAATGTCAGATGAACAAATGATTAAAGCTGCTCAAATATCTCAATCAGAAGAATTTATAGAAGCTAAACCATTAAAATACAAAGAAGAAATAGCTCAAGGTGGAAGCAATGTTTCTGGCGGTCAAAAACAAAGATTATCAATAGCTAGAGCAATAGCAATTGACCCAGAAATTTTAGTATTTGATGACAGTTTTTCAGCATTAGACTTTAAAACAGATAGTATTCTAAGAGCAGAACTTTCAAAAATAACAGCTGATAAAACTGTAATTATAGTAGCACAAAGAATTAACACAATTTTAAATGCAGACCAAATTATAGTATTAGAAGAAGGAAAAATTGTTGGTAAAGGAACACATGAAGAATTACTAAAAAATAATGAAACGTACAAACAAATAGCTTTATCACAATTATCAGAAGAAGAATTAAAAATTAATAATTCTAACAACGAAAATCAAAATAAAGGAGGTAATAACAATGAGTAATGAAACAAATAATCAACCTCCAAAACAACAAAGAAGAGGACCAATGGGTGGCCCACACGGACCAAGAGGACCAGTAGAAAAAGCAAAAGATGTAAAAGGAACAAGTATTAAACTAGGAAGATTACTTTCAAAATATAAATTAGCTTTAATTATTGTATTTATATTTGCAATTGGAAGTACAATATTTAGTATAGTTGGACCTAAGATTTTAGGTAATGCAACAACAGAGATATTTAATGGATTAATGAACAAAATAAATCAAACAGGTGGAGTAGACTTTAATAAAATAGGAAGAATACTACTTACTGTTTTAGGATTGTATCTTGTTAGTGCGTTATTTAATTTAATACAAAGTTATGTAATGGCAGAAGTAGCTCAAAAAGTAACATATAAAATTAGAAATGATTTAACACATAAAATAAACAAAATGCCAATGAAATTTTTCGATAAAAAGACAAATGGTGAAGTATTATCAGTAGTTACAAATGATGTTGATACACTAAGTACAGGGCTAAACCAAAGTATAACTCAAATAATATCATCTGTATGTACAATATTAGGAATACTTGTAATGATGTTCTCAATAAGCTGGCAAATGACATTAGTAAGCTTACTAATACTTCCAATTTCAGGAATGATTTTAAAAAGGGTTGTAGGAAAATCACAAAAATATTTTGTAAAACAACAAGAACATTTAGGTCATGTAAATGGTCAAGTAGAAGAAGTATATAGTGGACACAATATTGTAAAAGTATTTGGAAGAGAAGAAGAATCAATAAAAGAATTTGAAAAAGAAAATGCAGAATTATATAAATCAGGATGGAAATCTCAATTCTTATCAGGATTAATGCATCCATTAATGAACTTTATTGGAAACGTTGGATATGTTGCAGTTGCAATTCTTGGTGGATATTATGCAGCAAAGGGAAAGATAACAGTTGGTAATATTCAGAGTTTTATTCAATATAGTAGACAATTCACACAACCAATAGGTCAAGTAGCACAAATATCAGCAACAATTCAATCTATGATTGCTGCAGCAGAAAGAATATTTGAATTTTTAGAAGAACAAGAAGAGGTAGAAGACATAGAAAATCCTGTATCGACAGAAGGAATAGAAGGGAATATCAAATTTGACCATGTACATTTTGGATATAATCCAGAAAAAACAATTATAAATGACTTTAATAGTGATGTGAAAGATGGACAAAAAATTGCTATTGTTGGACCAACAGGTGCTGGAAAAACAACAATGGTAAAACTATTAATGAGATTCTATGATGTAAACAGTGGAGCAATATTAATAGATGGACACAATATAAAAGACTTCAAACGTGGAGATTTAAGAAAAATGTTTGGAATGGTACTTCAAGATACATGGCTATATAGTGGAACAATAAAAGACAATATAAAATATAGTAGACCAGAAGCAACAGATGAAGAAGTTATAAATGCAGCAAAAGCAGCACATGTACATCATTATATAAAAACACTATCAAAAGGATATGATGCAGAATTAAATGAAGAATCAAGTAACATATCAGCAGGACAAAAACAATTATTAACAATAGCAAGAGTTATATTAGCAAATCCTAAAATATTAATTTTAGATGAAGCAACAAGTTCAATAGATACAAGAACAGAACAACAAATTCAATCAGCTATGGATAATTTAATGAAAGGCAGAACAAGTTTTATAATTGCACATAGATTA
>CAZHCX010000044.1:0-9174 GCA_964531445.1 uncultured Clostridium sp.
ATACATAAGAGATCAAAAAGCTATTGAAGATGCTGGTTATTATAAGGGCATTGAACAAGGAACAAAAATGGAAAAAATTGAATCTGAGAAAAAATTATTGAATCAAAAAATTGAAATCGCAAAAAAACTATTAAACCAAAATATTGATATCAAAATAATCTCTGAAACAACAGGTTTATCTATTAAAGAAATCAGCAAATTAAAATAATTCATTTTTATAAAATTGAAATATAACTTTTCACTTAATATATGTAATAGCTCTATAAAAATTTGAAATTTCACATTGTTTTCAAGTTTTATGAGCTATTACATTTTTTAAGCTGTTTATTTTATTTTCTAACTCATGACTTTAGAGCACAAATCTAAAAGTATAAAATCGGACGGAAACCAACACTATTGTCGATATAGCCAGAGTTATTGTTGTCTCGATAGGCCACAAAATAAATAGGACCATAATAAGTACCACCCCTGTAAGTACAAGTATAGCTGGAACTAACACAAGTTTCTGTTGTCCATTCCATTAAATTACTTGCCATATCATATACATTACATAGTTTGTCTATATCTGTACCTGTTGTTGCTATACTTCCTGTATTTGAACTATTTTGACTTGAATATTTATCATTTCCTCCAAACATTTGCAAAAATACTATTGTCGTATCCCATGCATAACTATTTATTAATTCACTTTTAATTCCTGCTGAATACATTTTTTTCGAATATGTTGCAGCATCTGGTTGATTTACATTATTAAATACAGCATCTGTTTTTACTGATGTTAATTTTTCTGAACTATTTTTTCTTGCCTCATACCTTCCTATATAAAATCCACCATTTGTTGCTACACTTGTTTTAAATGCTGTTATATTTCCTGTAGAATTTCCTGATGTTGATTTTTCTAAGTCATTAAAATTCTGCGTGCTATTTGGAATATTTGATTCATTTTGTGCAGTTGGTGTTCCATCTTCTGCAAATGTATATCTATTTAATTTTACTTCTTTATATTGTGTTCTTTCAGCATTCGTATACACTTTACCATCATTTGGAGCTGGAATCCAAACAAACTGACTACCATTTGTTGCTGTTCCAGTTTCGTCTTCAATTACTATTCCTTGATCTACTGTTATTGCATTATTTGTTGTAGCATCCGATACAATCTTAAATCCCGCTGGAACTACTATTTTATTTCCATTTACATCTACTAATTCTGCTTTACTTTCATATTTTTTATTTGCTTCTAAAAGTGTACCTTGTACAGAACCTTCTCCTTGGCTTTCTCCTGTTTGTGTACCACTTCCACCATTTCCTGTCCATTTTGTTATTTCATTTGCATATTCATTTAATGTAGTATTTTCTTCCAACTGTTTTTCTTCAGTTTTTGTTTTAGCCTCTTGTGTTTTACTAAACAATCCTGTACTTGTTAAACTTGCTATTGTTATTCCTGCAAGTATTAATAATATTATTATAGTGATAACTAAAGCCACTAATGTGTACTGGTTCCATTTTTTTGGACATTTATGCGACCAAAGGTAATCTATTTCTAAATTCAATTGGACTCATCCAATTTAACTTTTTCTTTATTCTTTTTTCATTATAATATTGTATATATATTTTCAGTTTTTTCCTGAAGTCTTTCTCATCTTTAAATCTTTGTACATAATAAAATTCATTTTTTAATATGCTAAAGAAGTTTTCTGCTTTTGCATTGTCCCAGCAATTTCCTTTACGTGACATGCTTGGTTGTATATTATTATTTTGTAAATATTTTTCTTACAAAATTATTTTACAATAACATCTAAAATTTTGCAATATATTTGTATATTTTTTAATAAAGCTCAACATTTACTTTACCTCCCAAAAATGTTATAATCTTGTAGGAGGTTTAAAAATGATAGATTTATTATCACCAGTCGGTGACTTCGAATGTTTAAAAGCAGCAGTACAAAATGGTGCAAACAGCGTATATTTTGGAGCTGACTTATTTAGTGCAAGAGCATACGCTTCTAATTTTAACTTAGACGAATTAGAGCAAGTAATATTATATGCAAAAACTCGTGGTGTTAAAACAAACTTAACACTAAACACACTAATCACAGATGACGAGTTTGAAGATGCATACAACCTAGCAAAAAAAGCCTACGAATTTGGAATTGACGCAATAATTGTTCAAGATTTAGGTTTAGCAAGACAATTAATTAAAAATATCCCTGACTTACCAATCCACGCAAGTACACAAATGACAATCCATAATTTACAAGGTGTTTTAGAAGCACAAAAATTAGGATTTAAAAGAGCAGTACTTTCTCGTGAATTATCAATTTCAGAGATTGAATATATATGTAAAAATTCTGATATAGAAACTGAATGTTTCGTACATGGTGCATTATGCATCTCCTATTCAGGCCAATGTCTATTTTCAAGTATGATTGGTGGACGTTCTGGAAATCGTGGTAAATGTGCCCAACCTTGCAGACTTCCATATCAACTAATTGAAAATGATAAAAAAATCGACTACGGTTATCTTTTAAGCACACGTGATTTATGTGGCCTTGATTTTATCCCATCTTTAATTGATGCAGGCGTTACTTGCCTAAAAATTGAAGGAAGAATGAAAAATCCAGAATATGTAGCTACTGTTACAAGAATTTACAGAAAATATATTGATTTATATGAAAGTGAAAAAGAATTCAAAATTGATGAAAATGACAGAAAAAATTTATTACAAGTTTTCAACAGAGGTATGTCCTCTACTGGTCATTTTTCTGATGAGCCAAATCAAAAATTGATTTTTAAAGAAAAATCTAACAATATGGGTTTACTTTTAGGAAAAGTTGAGAAATATAATAAAAATAAAGGTTATATAACAGTCAAATTGCAAGAACCTATTGAAATTGGAGACACTATTTCTCTAGAAAAAGAAACTGGTACCTATAATGTTTCAGAGTTAATGTCAAAAAGCAAAAATGTAAAAGAAACAATGCCAGGCCAAACAGTTACTTTAGGTAGAATGAAAGGCAATATCAATTTAGGTGATAAAATTTATAAAATGTCATCTAAAAAATTAAACTCAATTGCCCAAGAAAGCACAAAAACTGAAAATAGGAAAGTTGATTTAAATTGCAAAGTTTCTATTAAAAAAGGTCAACCTATAAAAATAAATGTAACATCTGCAAATGATTTACCAATATATTCAAACTTAAACATCACTTGTGAAATTGACGCAATTCCTGATGAAGCAAAAAATAGACCACTTGAATATGACAGAGTTTATGAACAAATCAACAAAACAAAAGATTCTATTTACAATTTTAAAAACATAGACATTGAATTAGATGATAATTTATTCTTACCCAAAATTAGTGCTTTAAATGAGTTAAGAAGAAATGCATTAGAATGTGTTTATAATTATGCTGTAAGTAATATTCAAAAAGAAACTGTAAATACTAAACCTGAAAGCATTAAAATTGAAAAGCAAAAAATTTCAGCAAACAAAGAAATTTCAGTTTTATTAAACATTTTACATCCAGATTATGATTATTCAAATTTAAATGGATTCAAAAATGTTTATATACCTTTAAAATACTTTGCAAATTCAAAATATACTGAAATTTTACAAACATTGCAAAACAAATTTGATATATACATTTATATGCCAACAATAATTAAAGCAAATTACAGAAATCTATTCTTTAATATTATTGAGCAAACTACTGAAAAATATAACATTAAAGGTTTTGTGGTTTCAAACATATCTAATTTTAAATTATTAGAAAATGTAAAAAATATTTCTAATTTTAAAATAATTGCAAACTATACTTTCAATGTATTTAACAAATATACTATTGAAGAATTAAAAGAACTTGGAGCAACAAGATTTGCAATCTCACCTGAATCAAACAAAAATATAATTATAAATATTTGCGAATCTGCTCTCTCTCCTGAACTTATTGTTTATGGAAATACACCTTTGATGAATATGAATTACTGTGTAAATGGAAAATCAAATAAATGCTATCCAAATTGCAATTCAAATTGCAATTCAAATAATAAATACTATTTAAAAGATCGTATGAATATGGAATTTAGAGTTCTTTTTGATAATATACAAACTGTTTCTACAATTTATAACAGTAAAATTTCTTCAATTATTGCCAATGATTTTGATGTAAATCATTGTAGAGTTGATATTTTAGATGAATCTATTGATGATATTAATTTTATTATTGAACAAATTTCTGCTGGTAAAAGGCTTGAAGGAAAAGCATATACTAATGGAAATTTAAATAAAGAACTTTAATTTTTAATGTTTTAAAACACTTTTTAAATATTTTTTATTACAAAATCTGCATGATTTAGCCATTTTTTAAACTTTTTAATAATTTGAAAAAATTTCCTGTTTATTTTTTTCAAAATTGCAAATTATAGTATTAGAAAAGGAAATAACTTTTCTAACACAAAACATAATTTGCAGGGGGTGAATTAGAAATGGCAAACACAAATAGCAACAAAAAATTAGTTCCAGAAGCTATGGATGCTTTAAACAGATTTAAATATGAAGTAGCTAGTGAAGTTGGAGTTAACTTAAAAGATGGATACAACGGTGATATTTCTGCTAGAGATGCTGGTAGAATAGGTGGTAACATGGTTAAAAAAATGATTCAACAAGTTGAAAACAACATGAAATAGTAATCATTTTTGATAGACTGACAGATTTAAATTTCACTATGATTGGAAGGTAGAAAGTTAAGTTTTGCTTTTTATATACATAAAAGGCAGGATTTGATTTCCTGCCTTTTTATTATTTATTTCTATGCTTCTGGTTCAACTAAACCATAATTTTTACCATCTTTTAATTTATGTATAACATTTACTTTTCCTGTTTCAACATTAATAAATGCTAAGAAATTATGTGTTGGATTAGCTTTTAATTCTAATACAGCATCTTCTGGAGTTATTGGTTTAATTTCATAGTAAGATGTTTTGATTATCTCATTTGAAATTTCTGCAATATGATCTGTTGCAACTTCCATTGTTCTGATGCTTGCATCTTTCATCATTTTTTCTTTTTTTGTTTTTGCTTTTCTAATTTGACCTTCTAATATGTCTATATCTTTATCAATAGATGCATACATATCTTTATCTTCTGTTACAGCTCTGAATTTTTCTCCATTTGCTAATACGCAAATTTCTGCTGTTTGTACATTTTTTTCTGCTTTTAAAGTAACGTCTGCTTCGGCATCTTCAAAATATTTGTCGATTCTGTCTAATTTTTTTTCAACATAATCGTTTATTGCTTCTGTTATCTTTAGTTCTTTTCCTATAATTTTTATTTTCATAAAAATCTCTCCCTTCTTTTTTACTTTTGCCTAAACTTATTATATAGTTTATTGTTGTAATTTGCAAGTTTTTTGCGAAATTTTTAGAATAAATCCTCTAATTTATACTCCTTTTCCAATTTTTCATTAAAATAAATTTTAGTAATAAGTTCAAATTCTTTCAAACTTTCATCTTTTAAACTAAAAGAAAAAACTTTTTTAGGCGGAGCTGTAATCGTATACAAAATAGCATTTTTTGTACTTTCACTCATATCAATTGCAGACTTGTCCTGTCTACCACAAGCCTCACATTTAAATCCATTATCTCTAATGCTAAACTTTGTTAAATTATCCTCATCTTTACAACTTATACATTTTGTAACTCTAGGCATAAATCCTAAAATGCATAATAATCTAAGTTTAAAAACTGACAAAATAAAATCCATATCATTATCAGTTTCAGATATCATATACAAAGTATTTAAAAACAATTGTAATATTTTGTAACAGTTCTCGTTCTCTTCTGTTACATCTTGAATTATTTTATTAATATGTATTGCATATTTAAGTTTGTCCAAATCTGTTCTTAAATTATAGAAAATTTCTATCGTCTCACAAGAGTTTATATGATATGTGTTAGTTCCCTTATACATCAAATATTCTCCAAAGCAAAACAACTGAGTGCCAGCTAAAAGAGCACTTTGCGGTCTGCGTGCCCCTTTAGCTACACAAGATATTTTACCATAATTTGGTGTTAATATTGTAAGCATTTTATCATAATCACCCATATTATTTTCTGCAATAACTATTCCATTTATTTTAACATTTGCCATTTTCTACTTAATAGTGCTAGAAATACTAACACACTCTCCTTTTATAATATGTCTTTTTTTATATTTTGATTTTGAATATTTTCAATATCATTTTTATCAAATTCAATATTATTCTCTACTATTTCAATTCCCTTTTCAGCATTTTCAATTTGCTTAAATTCTAGGAATGCATTAATATCACCTGTATTTTTAAATGTATCCCATGCTATTTTTTTAATCATACGATTCATCTCCATTCTTAAAGTTTTACCTTTAATTTATCATTTGCATCTTTCTAAATTTTATTCACATTTTATAAAGACTTTAAACTATATTTTTTATATTTTGAAAATTTATTTGTATCAAAATTTATTTTAGTTTAAATTTATTTACAATTGAATCATTATCAAGCCAATCATTTTTAACTTTTACCCAAGTTTTTAAATTAACTTTCAATCCAAAATTTTGCTCCATATCAATACGTGCAGCTCTGCCAATTCTTTTAAGCATATCACCATTTTTTCCAATTATAATACCTTTATGAGATTCTCTTAAGCAATAAATAGTTGCCTCAATATCATATATATCCTCTTTTTGTTTATTTTGACGTAAGTTCATTTTTTCAACTTCAACATAAATTCCATGAGGCACTTCATCTTGCAACAGTTTCAAAGCTTTTTCTCTAATTGTTTCTTCAGCTAATTGCCTCATTGTTTGATCAGTATATTCTTCTATATCATAATATGCAGGACCTGGTTTTATGTGCTTTTCAATTTCATTTAAAATGATATCTTTGTATTTTGGTTGATATGCTGTAATTGGAATAACTGCAACAAAATTATATTCTTTGCTATAAATATCAATTAAATTAAGTAATTTTTCTCTTTTAACCATATCGATTTTATTTATAATTAAAATAGTTTTTCTATTTGCTTCTTTAATTTTATCCAGAATAATTCTATCTCCTCTACCTATATCTTCGCTTGTGGCCTCAATTACAAATAATACCACATCAGAATCTGGTATAGTTGCAAATGATGTTTCAACCATTGTTTCATTTAATTTGTGTTTTGGTTTATGGATTCCTGGTGTATCTGTAAATATAATTTGTGAATTCTCTCTATTTACTATTCCTTTTATTGCTGTTCTTGTTGTTTGTACTTTATTTGCAATAGCCGCAACTTTTTCTCCAACTAATAAATTTATTAATGTAGACTTTCCTACATTTGTTCTTCCTATTATTGATACAAATCCTGATTTAAATTCTTGTTCCATTATTTCAACTCCATTTTTATTATTTATTTATGTCCATTTTAGAAACACCACCAAATGGACACTTATATTATACACTATTTTTACGCTAAATTTGTAGAATTTTTGAAATTTTTTAAAATAATTAAAAATACTTAATAGCAAGTAATTTTATACCTCTATTAAGTATTTCAAATTTATATTTCTATGCATACGCATGTCTTTTCTTGAAATCCAATAAATTTGTAATTTCTTTTTCCGTATTTTTTGCTTTTTTTGTCTTTCTAGCTCTCTCTTGTTCGATTTCTCTTTTTTGTTTTTCTGCAACAGATTGACAAATTGCTTTTTGATATGCAAAATGTGTATCTTGTGATATTTTATTCCAGTTATATTCATTTCTAACTTTATTTTTAGCCTTTTTAGTAATTTCTGCACATAATTTGTGATCATATAATAATTCTAATATTGCATCAGCAATTGAATTAGGATTTCCACAATATGTTTTCATTCCATTTTCTTTATGTTGAACTATTTCGTTTAATCCTCCAATGTCAGATACAACAATTGGATTTTCTGAAAGCATTGCTTCTAACGCAACTATTCCAAATGGTTCATAAGTACTTGGAAAAACTGATATATCCGCTGCTTTGTACATTCTTTGTACATCTTTTCCTGCCATATATCCTGCAAAATATACTTTTTCTGATATTCCCATTGCATTAACTTGAGCTTTTAATTCATCAATCATTCCACCTTTACCACATATTACAAGTTTTGCATCATGATATCCTTCTAATATTTTTGGCATTGCTGCAATTAAATGTTGAATTCCTTTTTCATAAACAAGTCTTCCCATGAATAATATTATTTTTTCATTATCCATAGCAAATTTTCTTCTGAAATTATAATCTCTTTCTATTCCATTGAATAAATTCATATTTACACCATTTGGTATTACATTGATTTTTTCATAAGGTAATCCAAATAATCTTTGTAATTCGTTTTTCATATAATTACTATTTACTATTACTTCTGATGATTCATATGTTAACATCCATTCTGTGTCATTTATATATCTTTGTGTTTCATCATGTATTCCACTGTTTCTTCCAGCTTCTGTTGCATGTATTGTTGATACTAATGGAATATTGTATGAATTTTTTAATGTTTTTGCTGCATATGCTACTAACCAGTCATGTGCATGTATTACATCAAATTTTCCTTCTTTTGCAATTATTTCATTTGCTTTTGATATTAAATTGAAGTTAAGTTGCATTATCCAATCTATAAAATTGTTTGGATTTATCATATAGTTTTCTACTCTATATACTTTTACACCTTTGTCATCTTCAAATTCTGGTGCATCTCCATCTTTATATGTAACTACTGTTACATCATGCCCATCTTTTAATAATGTTCTTGATAAATCATATACAACTCTTGATATACCTCCAACAACTCTTGGTGGGTATTCCCATGTTAACATCAATATTTTCATTGATAATTCTCCCTTTCATCATCATAATTTTTCTTATGATTTTTTTACAATTTTCTTTTGTTTTTGACATATTTCTTAACAATATCTATTCTATACAAAAAATGTCAAATTGTAAATGGGTTTTTAAGATTTTTTTTAATTTTTACAATATTGTTTATAGATTTTATACACAAAAAAACATCATAATTTCACTTAAGAAATTACAATGTTTTTATTAACTATGCTTCTACTGGGTAAACACTAACTTGTTTTTTGTCTCTACCTTTTCTTTCAAATTTTACAGTACCATCTACTACTG
>CAZHCX010000045.1:0-9074 GCA_964531445.1 uncultured Clostridium sp.
CTGTTGCTCTTTTTGAAAGTTCTGTTGCAAGTTTAACTCTTTGCGCTTCACCACCTGATAGTGTTGTTGATGGTTGTCCTAATTTGATATATCCTAAACCTACATCATATAATGTTTGAATTTTTTGCTTAATTTTTGGTATTTTATCAAAAAACTCTAATGCTTCTTCTACAGTCATATCAAGTACATCTGCAATGCTCTTTCCTTTATATTTAACTTCTAGTGTTTCGTAATTATATCTTTTTCCTTTACAAACTTCGCAAGGCACGTAAACATCTGGTAAGAAATGCATTTCAATTTTATGAACTCCATCTCCTCCACAGCTTTCACATCTTCCACCTGCTACATTAAAGCTGAATCTTCCTTTTGCAAATCCACGTAATTTTGCTTCGTTTGTTCCTGCAAAAATATCTCTTATTAAATCAAATACTCCTGTATATGTTGCTGGATTTGAACGTGGCGTTCTTCCAATAGGTGATTGGTCTATGTTGATTATTTTATCAATATTTTCTAACCCTTTAATTTCTTTGCATTTTCCTGGTTTTTCTGATGCACCATTTAAATCTCTTGCAATTGTTTTATATAAAACCTCATTTACTAGTGTTGATTTTCCTGAGCCTGAAACACCTGTAACACAAGTAAATAATCCTAATGGGAATTTAACACTTATATTTTTCAGGTTGTTTTCAACAGCTCCTTTAACCTCTATTGCTCTTGATTTAACAGCTTTTCTTCTTGTTTTTGGAATTTCTATTTTCTTTCTTCCGCTTAAATATTGACCTGTAACCGAATCATTAACCAATTTTACTTCTTCTGCAGTTCCTTGTGCCATAACATTTCCACCGTGAACTCCTGCCCCTGGTCCGATATCTATAATTTGGTCTGCTGCATACATTGTATCTTCATCGTGTTCTACAACTAAAAGTGTGTTTCCTAAATCTCTTAGTTTTTTAAGTGTAGCAATTAATCTATCATTATCTCTTTGATGTAAGCCAATGCTTGGCTCATCTAAAATGTACATTACTCCTGTTAGCCCTGATCCTATTTGAGTTGCTAAACGTATACGTTGTGCCTCACCTCCAGAAAGTGTTCCTGCACTTCTTGAAAGTGTTAGATATTCTAGCCCAACATCAATTAAGAATTGTAAACGTGTTTTTATTTCTTTTAAAATCATATCTGCAATCATTGCTTCTTTTTTAGTTAATTTTAATCCTTCTAAAAAATCTTTTAAAACTTTGATTGACATATCTGTTACTTCATTTATGTTTTTGTCATTTATTTTGATACATAAAACTTCTTTTTTTAAACGAGCACCGTTACATGTATCACAATGAGAGTTTGTCATATACATTTCATAAAATGCTCTCATTCCATTAGATTGTGTTTCACTATGGCGTCTATCTAGTGTTGGTAATACACCTTCAAATGGTGCAGTAAATCTTCTTGTTCCTGCAGCTGATGTATATTCAAAATTTATTTCCTCGTCACCTGTTCCATATAGTATTTTTTCCATAAACCATCTAGGTAAATCTTTTATTTTAACACCTTGAATTTTTATATCATAGTGGCTTGCGATACTTTCAAAATACATTTTTGCCATTGTATCGCCTTTTTTCATTGTGCTTGCGCCAAAGGCTTTTATACCATCATATAAAGTTTTTGTTTTGTCTGGCACTATTAAATCTTCGTCCATTTTCATCAAATAGCCAATTCCCATACAATCTGGACATGCTCCAAATGGATTATTAAATGAAAACATTCTTGGCGTTATCTCTGGAAAACTAAATCCACAATCTGGACATGCATAATTAGAACTGTATAATATTGTTTTTTCTCCTTCAGCTTTTACAATACTAACTAAAACAAGGTTTTCTGCATGTTTTAAAGCAGTTTCTACAGATTCTGTAAGTCTACTACGAATTTCTGGCTTAACAACTAATCTATCAACTATTAATTCTATATTATGTTTTTTAGTTTTTGCTAGCTTAATTTCATCAGATAAATCATAAATTTCTCCATCAATTCTAGCTCTTACAAATCCATCTTTTTGGTATCCCTCTAATTGTTTTATAAATTCACCTTTTCTACCTCTTACAACTGGTGCTAAAATTTGAATTCTAGTACCTTCTTCTAAAGCCATAATATTGTCAACAATTTGGTCAATTGATTGTTTTTCAATTTTTTTACCACAATTTGGACAATATGGAACACCTATATTTGCATATAACAAACGTATATAGTCGTATATTTCTGTAACTGTTCCAACTGTTGAACGTGGATTTTTTGATGTAGTTTTTTGGTCAATCGAAATTGCAGGTGATAATCCTTCAATTGATTCCACATCTGGTTTTTCCATTATTCCTAAGAATTGTCTTGCATATGATGATAAACTTTCTACATATCTTCTTTGTCCTTCTGCATATAGTGTATCAAACGCTAATGAAGATTTTCCAGAACCTGAAAGTCCTGTTATAACAGTTAATTTATCTCTAGGAATTTCTATATTTATATTTTTTAAATTGTGCTCTTTTGCACCTTTTATAATTATTTTGTCGTTCATTTTCTCCTCCTTGTAAATTTATGGCATTATTTTCTTGGTAATCTTGGAAATTCTTCTACAATATTTTCTCTAGTTGTCTTTAATAACACACTTACAGATTTCCAAATCATTTCTTTTGTTTCACTATCAATATTTTTATAACTTGATAACATTTTTCTTGCATTCAAAAACCAATTTATTTTTATCTCTTTCATAGTTTTTACATCTGTTGAGCCTAATATTTCAAAAACAACATCAATAACTTGCTCCCTTTTTTCTGGTTCAACATTTTCAAGCCATTTTGATATTGTTTTTTCTATGAACTCACTGTCATTTGTAAATTCATTCATTGTTTTAAATTTTGTACCTAAAACTTTCCAACTATATATATCATGTTGCATTACACCTTTTTGAACACTTTCTACTATCGTATATTCCTCTTTATGATTCATCAATCTTCCAATTATAGAAGATTGTGGGATATATGTATGAACTTTTGATAAAATCTCTTTATATTCTGAACTTTCTACAATTTCTTTACCAAATCCTGGTCCATCATCATTATATACTTTTATTATTCTATCTTTTATTTCATTCGATACATAAGCTGATGCATATATTGCTATATTTCCGCCTTTTGAATGTCCACCAACCAATATTTTTTTATCAGGGTATTCATTTGCTATTTCTTCTAAATATTTTTTTGCTGATACTTGAGCTGCTACATGATTTTTAAAACTCATGTTAAAATCTTCTTTCCATCCAACAATTGTATTGTCTGTTCCTCTAAATGAAATATACATAATGTTGTCTGGTAAAAATATTGTTATTGCAGAAAATTGTTTTTCTTGTTCTGCATCAATTATATTTATATATTTTGTTACTGAAAAATCCCCAAATCTTTTTGAATCTCCCATTAGTGGAAATAATTCCTTGTCATTTGGCCATAGTATTGGTAATTTTTCTATATCTTTTTTATTAAATTCTCTTGCTAATTCTTCAATTGTTTTTGTTTCTTCTGATTTTATTAATGAATCAAATGGAAAGTATGAAAATCTTGATAAAATTAATGCATCAATTTCATTATATTCTGATTGTTTAAATGTTAAATCTCCTCTCCATTGCATATAATCACATATATTTGACATGTTATCAGCTCCTTTGTACTCTTCTATTATATAAAAAAAGTAGCTTTTAAAGCTACTAATTCTTTCTTATTGAAGTCCATATTTTTTCTTGAATTTATCAGCTCTACCTCCGACTGTTTCTTGTCTTAAGTTACCTGTCCAATATGGATGGCATTTTGAGCAAACATCAACTTTTATATCTTTTTTTGTTGATCCAACTTCTAAAACGTTACCACATGCGCATGTGATTGTTGTTTGGTTGTAATTTGGATGTATTCCTTCTCTCATTTGTTTCACCTCTTTTTCATACTTAATAACATGACTGTTTTTTATAATAACATATTTCTAAAAATTTTTCAAGTATTATTTTTTTAATTTTTGAGTTATTTCATTTTTGTTCTCGTCAAAAACATACTGTGCTGATTGTATAATTTCTTTGTTTAATGACATTTTATGTACAAGTTTATTCATTATATTGAATACACAGGCTATTATTAATATTAACATTCCTATTTTCTTCCAGTATTTTTTTAACATTTTTTTCTCCTTTTTTTAAATAATACATATATATTATACTGTTATTTTTTACAAAAGTCAATTAATTTTATCAAAACTATTGGATTTAATTTGATTCTTGTAATCAAAAGCCATTAGATTTCAAATATATTTGCTTTTAAAATTAATCTTGAAATTAATATTTTATTGTCTAATGGCACTTCCCAGCTACTTCCTGTTATACTTCTTTTTGTAATATATTCTTTATTGGGCTCACCAATTAATTTGTTTAATTGCTTTTGTAAATCTACTTTATTTGTGTATATTAGTAATTTATTTTCTTGGTATAATACGTTTACTGTTGTTTCTGTTTCACTTTTATTTGCTTCTTTATATATCTTTTTCATAACATCACCTTTGTTTTATTCTATGCTTTTTAAAGAATCTATCATGTCGATATTTTTAATTTTCTTTTTCATAAATAAATTAGTTATTAATGTGAATAAAATTGTTAACCCTGCTGATATTGCTAGGTTTATATAATTTATTTCTTTTGGTAAAAATATTGTTTCTACCTCTGCACTTTGTGTTACAACTCCTAAAAAAGCAATACCGATAATCAATCCAAAAAAAGTTCCTAAAAGTGTTAAAATAATATTTTCTCTGAATACATATCTTTGTAATTCATTTTTGTAAAATCCTAATACCTTAAATGTTGCTAGTTCTCTTTTTCTTTCTTCAATGTTAATGTTGTTTAAATTGATTAATACTGTAAATGATAGTAGGCTTGCACATCCAACGAATAAAAATACTATACTCATTAAAGAACGTAAACTCATATTAAATAGTTCATTATATTGTGATGTATATATTACAGCTTGTACTTTATCGTTTTCTTTTAATTTATCTGAAAGATTTGTTTTGCTTGTTTCATCATTTAAAACTTCTTTTGTGTTAAAGAAAATTTCATTATATTTTATATCTTTTGAATATATTTTTTTATACATTTTTGGTGTCATGTAAATATAGTTATATAAATAATTTTCTGTTACACCATTTACTTTTGCTTCTATGCTAATTCCACTATCTTTTATAGTGATTTTATCACCTTTTTTTACATTAAGTAGACCTGCTAATTTTTCTGTTACAACTACACCGTTGTCATCTAATTGTATTTTTTCACTTGTTTTTCTATTTTCAAGTTTAATATATTTGTCTACTTCTTTACCATCTACTGCAATGTAGAATACCTCTTTTGAATAGTCATTTGCTTCAACTGTAATTGTGCTTTGTTTTATTGGTGTTGTTTCTTTAATTTGATCTATGCTTTTTATGTATTCCGAAATTTCATCAGCTTTACTTTGCTCTTCATTATTTATTATAATTTCTCCCGTTGGTTTTTTTATTTCAGAAAATTGTTTTACACCAATTTCATCTATTGAACTTTTTAAACATAATCCAGTATAAATAAGCATTGTACATCCTGATATTCCAATAAGTGTCATAAATAATCTACGTTTGTATCTAAATATATTTCTAAAGCAAATTTTTCTTAAAAATCCAAATTTATTCCATATAAAAGGTATTTTTTCTAACAATATTCCTTTTCCTGTTTTTTCAACTTTTTGTCTCATTAAATCAGCTGTTTTTTCTGATAATGATTTTTTAGTTATTATGAACGCAAAAAATACTGTTGTTATCATTGAAATTACTGTTGATAAAAGCAAACATATTAAATTTATTTTAAATGGAATGTCTGGTATTTCATATAAAGTTCCGTATGCTAAAAATAGCACATTTACTATTACTCCGCTTCCAATTACTGTTCCTATTGCAATTCCAATTAATGTTGCAAAGAAAGAATATAAAACATATCTGCTTATTATTATTCCATTACTATATCCTAATGCTTTTAATGTTCCTATTTCTTTTCTGTCTTCTTCTATCATTCTTTGTACAGTTGTCATTGTAACTAATGCTGCTACAATAAAGAACATTACTGGAAATATTCTTCCCATAATAGCAATTTTATCAAGGTCATTTTTTAATGACTTAAATCCACTATTATCATTTAAAGTTTGAACATCAGCAATTCCTTCAAAATTATTTAAATCTTTTTCATTGCTGTTTACTTCATCCTTTGCGTCGCTAATAATCTTGTCATAATTTTTATCAGCTAGTTCTTGTTTATTATTTTCTAATTCGTTCAATTTGCTGTCTATTTGATTATATCCTATTTTGATTTCATCACTATTTAAGGAATTTATAAATGTATTTAAATCTTTAAATGATTTATTTATATCATTTTGTTTTTCTTCTGTTTCACTCTTTAACTCTTCTAATCTTTTTGTTAAATCGTTTAATTTGTTTTGTTTTTCAGTAAGTATTGTATTTTTATCATTATATATTTTTTCTTTTTCATTATATTCTATTGATAATTTATTTGATTCTTTGTTTAATTCTATATATCTATCTTGTTTATCTTCTATAAGATATATTTCAGATAGATTTTTTTCTATTTTAAAATCAATATCGTCTAATTCTTTTTTTATACTTGAAACTTCTTTATTAAAACTATCAAAATCCTCTTGTGCTTCTTTTTTTTGTTTTTTAACACTAGTTAATTCGTTATATTTTCCATTAACTTCTGATAATTTATTTATTAATACATCTTGATGAATTGGTGTTGCAAAATCTATTATCGCTGAATTAATTTGAACTTGTCCGTCTTGCAATTGTTGTTTTATACTATCTAGATAATCATCACTGTTGTTTATTAGTATTTTGTAATCATCAATTTTCTTTTTATTTTCTTCATAAAATTTATCATATTTGCTCTTAACAATTTCATCATTTATTTTTATTAATTCTTCTCGTATTTCTTTTGCTTTGTCTTCGTATTCGTCAGAAAATTTATTTGTATTTTTGTCTATGCCTGTTTGTATATATACATTTGTATAATATTCTGATTTAAATAAGTTTTTGTTAATTGTAATTAATGTTTCAAGCTCTCCATTTAATAATTCAGTATTACCATAGAATTTTAGCATATATGCTGGATTTCTTGTGATTCCAACAACTTTGAATTTTGTTTTTTCTAGATAATCGTCGATATTAACATCATCTTTTCTAAATAACTCTATCGTGTCTCCAATTTTGTAGTGCGCTACTTGAGCCATCTTATTGTCAATTAAACATTCATCATCATTTTCTATATCTCTTCCTTCAGCTAATTCAAATTTATTTATTTTTGAATTATTATCTTTTGCTAAAAGTCTTGCTGTTATGTCTTTCCCATCTTCAGGAAGCAATGCGTCAAATGTATATGTACCTTCTATTTCTTTTACATTCTCGTTTTCTTTAAACTTTTCAATATCTTCATCTTTATATCCTAAGTTTGACACTAATGAAAAATCGTATATTTCTTGGTCTTTTAGATATTTTTCTGCATCTTCTTTCATTGCTGGAGCAACCGAATTCATTCCAACAAAAAATGCTGTTCCAAGTATTGTAATTAATACGATTGATATAAATCTAAAAATATTGTGTGTGAACATTTTTCTACAAATTTTAAAATATGCTTTCATTTTTATTACTCCGTTTACCATTCAATATTTTCTATTGGAATTGGATTGTCGTTTATTTCATTTTTTTCAATCATTCCATTTTTCACTTGTATAATTCTGTCCGCCATTGGTGTTATAGCTTGGTTGTGTGTAATTATTATTACTGTCATATCATTTTTTCTTGCTGTGTCTTGTAATAATTTTAATACTTCTTTACCTGTTTTGTAGTCTAATGCTCCTGTTGGCTCATCGCAAAGTAATAGCTTTGGATTTTTTGCTATTGCTCTTGCTATTGCAACTCTTTGTTGCTCTCCACCTGAAAGTTGTGATGGAAAGTTCTTCATCCTATTTCCTAACCCTACTTGATTTAGTACCATTTCTGGGTTTAGGGGATTTTTGCATATTTGGGTTGCTAGTTCTACGTTTTCTATTGCATTAATGTTTTGAACTAAATTATAGAATTGAAATACAAATCCTATATCGTTTCTTCTATATTCTGTTAATTGTTTTTCTTTGTAGTTGGCTATATCTTGCCCGTCTATAACAACTTTTCCGTATGTAGGGCTATCCATTCCTCCTAATATGTTTAGTAATGTTGTTTTTCCTGCTCCACTTGCGCCAACAATAACAACTATTTCTCCTCTTTTTATTGAGAATGTCATGTCGTTTACTGCTTGTACTTCAATGTCTCCTGTTTTGAATATTTTTGTTAATCCACTTACTTCGATAAAATCCATTTTAATTTATTCCTTATTTTTATATTTAAGACTTTTAGAGTTTGTCTTAAAAACTATTTCACTTTCTATAAAAAAAGGACATTGATTGTAAATCATGCCTTTTGATTTAATTTTATCTTTTGTAAGTTATATTTTTTATTGTACCATTAATTGGTAAATATTTCAACTATTTTAGTACATTTCTTTATTTGTATTATCTTTAAAATTTTTAAATATTTTTAAAGCTTCTTCACTTTCAATTCTTTTTAAATTTATTAATTCCTTTTCATTTCCCTTTAAAAATTCATAAATCATATCATCTCTAAATCCTATATCTGCTGCATCTTTTTTTGTATTTGAATAATAAACTGTTTTAATGTTTGCCCAAATTATTGCTGATAAACACATTGGACATGGCTCTGCACTTGTATATAAAATGCATCCTTCTAGATTATGTGTTCCAAGTTTTTTTGATGCTTCTCTTATTGCATTTACTTCTGCGTGTGCTGTTGCGTCTTTGCTTTCTATTACAGTATTATGTGCATAGCTTATAATTTTTCCATCTTTAACTATTGCAGCTCCAAATGGTCCACCGTTTTTATAATTTGTTTTTTCATTAAATTTTGATTGT